>CAZLCQ010000038.1:0-8126 GCA_964557995.1 uncultured Dehalococcoidales bacterium | reverse complement strand
TGATTCTAACCCAATATGACGAAGAGGAGAACATGTTTGTTGCTAAGCAGGTAGGCGCTTTTGGCTTTATTGCCAAGAGCGCTGCCAGTTCCGACCTCTTGACCGGCATAAGGACGGTAGGCGAAGGAAGATACTTTCCCAAGTCTTTTGCCTACGTGTCTGCCAACTGGCCCGAGGGTCAAGAAAAGAATAAGTAGCCACCCTCGAACATCCCACCCTCACCTATTGGGTTATGAAGGAGGATATGGTTTGCAGCCGATAACCATTACTCTTGATGGCCGTGAGGTAAGCGGCCATCTGGGAATGACAGTCCTGGAACTGGCCAAGGAATCAGGCGTAGACATTCCTACACTCTGTCACGATGACCAACTTCCTTCGACCGGTGCTTGCCGCATTTGTCTGGTTGAGAACGAACAAAATGGGGCCTTGCTGGCGTCTTGTGTCACGCCGATAGCATCGGGAATGGTAATCAACACGCATTCCCCCCGAGTCATAGAGCGACGCAAAACCATCGTCAAGCTCATGCTCACCAGTCATCCCGATTCTTGCCTGGTGTGCGACAAAGGCAATCGCTGCCAGCTGCGCCAGATTGCCTCAGATCTGGGTATCGGATTGGTGGAGCTGCAACGGATTCCCCAGATGGCCAGCATTGAGGAAATCAATCCTTTCCTTCAACGAGATTTGAGCAAGTGCATTCTGTGCGCCAAATGTATCCGAGCCTGCCAGGAACTGGTCGTTGAAGGTGCTATCGACTACTTTGGACGAGGATTTACCACCATACCGGCGACGCTGGACAACGTGCCTCTGGAAGAGTCGGAGTGTACGTTCTGCGGAACATGTGTTGCGCTGTGCCCTACAGGCGCATTAATGGAGAAGGACAGGATATACGGGGGCACGATCAAGGCCAGGACGGAAACGACCTGCCCCTTTTGTGGCTGCGGATGCAGCATCTGCTTGGAAGTCAAGGACAATCAAATCGTGCGAGTCACACCTGGTAGAGAAGACTCGGTAAATCGGGGCGCGCTTTGTGTAAAAGGAAGCTACGGCTGTGATTTTGTCAATAGCCCGGACAGGCTAACCAAACCGCTGGTTAAGAGGGGCGATGCTTTTGAGGAGACGTCATGGGAAGAAGCCCTAGAGCAGGTAGCTAGCGGACTCAAGCGGGCAAAGGACAATCCAGGTCCCGACAGCATTGCTGTCCTGGGCTCATCCAATTGCAGCAACGAAGACAACTATGTCCTACAGAGATTCGCCAGGACCGTGCTGGGCACCAACAATATTGATAATGGCGCTCGCCTGTGTAACTCCGCCAGCCGCGTCGGTTTGGGCTCTTCCCTCGGCTTCTCCGGCACCACGAATTATCTTAATGACCTGGAGCAGACCGATCTTATACTGGTAGTTGGAGCTGATCCCGATTCCTCAGCCCCTGTCGTCGGTTACGCCATAAAGCGTGCAGTCAAACACCGCGGTGTCAAACTATTGTTAGCAGACCCTCGGCAGACAAGGCTCTCCTTGTTTGCCTATCTCCGGCTGCGGCCTGAAGTCGGCACCGACGTGGCTCTTATGAATGGCCTAGCCAAGGTGATTATCGACGAAGGCTTGCTGGATGAGGAATTTGTCGCCAGAAGAACAGACAACTTTGAAGCCTTTGATCAAAGCCTGAAGAAGTATACATTGAAGTATGTCGAGAAGATTACCGGCGTTAAAGGTCAGGAAATCCGTGCCGCCGCTCGACTTTATGCTGAAGCAAGCCGAGCAGCAATCGTCTATGGGACGGGAATTACACAGCATACCACAGGAACAAATGGTGTGGCGGCTCTGGCAAACTTGGCACTACTGACGGGAAACGTTGGGCGTAAGGGAGGCGGCATCTATGCCCTGCAAAGAGCAAACAATGGGCAAGGCGCCTGCGACATGGGAACACTTCCCAAATTCCTCCCTGGATATCAGAGTGTAACAGACGTCCGGATCAGGAAGAGGTTCGAGAAACGTTGGGGGGCAAGTCTACCTGCCGAAGCTGGCCTGACAATCCTGGAGAGTATAGAACAGGCGAAAGAGGGAAAGATCAAAAGCATGTACATCGTAGGAGAGAATCCCGTCTTGAGCTTTCCCAATCCGAGACTCATTACAGAAATCCTGAGCTCCCTCGATTTCCTCGTAGTCCAGGACCTGTTCCTTACCGAAACGGCCAGACTTGCCAATGTAGTTCTGCCAGCGGCAAGCTTCGCTGAAAAGGAAGGGACCTTCACCAATTTCGAAGGCAGGGTAAACGGGGTGCATAAAGCTATCGAGCCCATCGGCGAAGCGCTGCCGGACTGGGAAATAGTCCTGCGCTTAGCTGAAAAGATGGGTCACCCGCTGTCCTTTTCCTCTCTACAGGATGTCATGGGTGAGATTGAAGAATTAGTCCCTTCATACGAAGCCTACGCCGATTCCCGGAAACAGGACGAGTTTGCCTATGAAGAAACAGGAGGCTCCTCCGGTAGACCACTCCTGAAGGGATTCGCCCGCTTCTCGCCAGTTGAATATGCTCCACAAGCAAGGGAAGGAAAAACAGATTATCCTTTTGCCTTGCTAACCGGCGGTATCCTTCATCACTTTGGCACCGGCAGCAGGAGTTCCAGGGCCCGGCGGCTGAAGAAATTCACGCCGCGGTCTTTTGTGGAAATTTGTGAGTCTGACGCCAGAAAGCTTGGCGTCACCGAAGGTGACGAGGTTAAGGTGATCTCAGCCGTGGGCGAAGTAACGACAACGATCAAGATTACCGATACGGTGCGTAAGGGGATGGTCTTCATACCGCTTTCGTTCCCGGACACTCCGGTCAATGCATTATTCGACATCGTCCTGGACCCCGAAACAAAAGCGCCCTCGGTGAAAGCATGCAGCGTGAGAATAGAGAAGATTTCTCCCCCTTTAAGGGAGGGGGCATAAGGTCGCGGCTTGTCCTCCATGAGAGAATGAGGGCAACCGCTCGTGTCAATGAATATGAGAAAAGAAAGAGTGGGACTTCATGAACAAAGCGAACACAATCACAGAGGCTGATCTAGCACGAATAACTGCCATCATTTCCGAATACAGCCAGCAGAGGTGGCCGATGATACCGCTGCTCCAGAAGATCCAATGTGAGTTCGGATATATCCCTCCCCAGTCTATACCGCTCATAGCCCGAAATCTGGGGCTCTTCCCCAGTCAGGTGCAGGGGGTGATTAGCTTCTACACCCAGCTCTACACTCAGCCGCGCGGCAAAAAAGTCGTTAGAGTCTGCCGGGGAACAGCTTGTCATGTTAGGGGAGGGAAGACGATACTGAAACTGGTTAGACAACACCTGGATATAGACGAGGGTGAGACTACTCCGGATTTGGAATATACGCTGGAGACTGTAGCCTGCATCGGGGTCTGCGCCCTGGCTCCTAACATAGTCGTCGGCGACCACGTCCATGGCCATATGAACCCAAAGAAAGTGGACCAGCTGTTCAGGAATCGGAATGGTGAAGAATAGCATGCAAAACCACCGCATTATCTTTGTTTGTCAGGGAACAGGATGCGTTTCCAGCGGGTCTGAAGCTGTTTATCAGGCGTTCAGGGATGAAATAGGTCGGCAAGGAATGAACGATGCGGAGGTGGACTTCACCGGTTGCCACGGCTTCTGTGAGCAGGGTCCCAATGTAGTCATTGAACCCGAGGGCATTTTTTATACCCATGTCCAGGCCGAGGATGCTGCCGAAATTGTTACCTCTCATCTTCGAGATGGCAAGCCGGTGGAACGCCTCTTTTACCATGACCTGATGACCGGCCAAGCCATACCGCAATATTCTGAGATAAACTTCTACAAGAAACAGCAGCGCGTCATCCTACGCAACTGCGGCCAAATCAACCCGGAGAAAATCGACCACTATATTGCCCGCGGGGGTTATCGAGCGTTGAGGAAGGCGTCCCTTGAAATGACACCGGAGCAGGTCATCAGCGAGGTCACGAATTCAGGGCTGAGAGGTCGAGGCGGTGCTGGTTTTCCCACCGGCCGCAAGTGGGAGTTCTGTCGCAGCTCTCCCGGACAAAAGAAATATGTAATCTGCAACGCAGATGAAGGCGACCCGGGTGCTTTTATGGATCGCTCTATCCTGGAAGCGGACCCTCACGCTGTTATCGAAGGGCTGACTATTGCCGGATTTGCTATAGGTGCCAACGAGGGCTACATCTATGTTCGCGCCGAGTATCCCTTGGCGGTGAAGCGAGTCCATACCGCCTTAGAGCAAGCCCTGGAAAGGGGCTTCTCGGGCAAAGATATTCTCGGCTCTGGCTTTGATTTCACGATTCACGTTAAGGAAGGCGCCGGGGCGTTTGTCTGCGGTGAGGAAACAGCTCTAATGGCCTCCATCGAGAGCCGACGTGGTATGCCTCGTCCCCGCCCACCGTTCCCCGCCCAATCGGGTCTGGGCGGAATGCCCACCAACATCAACAACGTGAAGACCGTGGCCTCCATTCCCATAATTATTGACCGAGGCGCTGACTGGTTTGCCGGCATAGGTACGGAGAAGAGCAAAGGGACGGCCGTCTTTGCCCTCACGGGGAAGATTGCCAACAGCGGACTGGTAGAGGTGCCTATGGGTACTCCCTTATCCACCATCATATTCGATATCGGAGGCGGTATCCCCCGGGGCAAGCGGTTCAAGGCCGTGCAGACAGGCGGGCCCTCGGGTGGCTGCATTCCCGCCCGATTTCTCGATTCTCCTGTCGAATATGAAACACTGGCGAAGTTGGGCTCCATTATGGGCTCTGGTGGAATGGTAGTGCTGGACGAGACCACCTGCATGGTGGACGTGGCCAGGTATTTCCTGAGCTTCACTCAGTCCGAGTCCTGCGGGAAGTGCGTCCCCTGCCGCCTGGGAACCAAACAGATGCTGGAAATACTGACCAGAATTACTCAGGGCGAAGGACGCGAGGAGGATATAGATACTCTGCTTACCATAGCCAGGACCGTCAAGGAATGCTCGCTTTGCGGCCTGGGGCAGACCTGCCCCAATCCCATCCTCACCACCCTTGAGTACTTCAGGGATGAATATGAAACCCACATAAGGGAAAAGAAATGTGCGGCCGCCGTGTGCGATGCGCTGATGATATCACCTTGTCAGCATACCTGCCCGGTGGGAATCAATATTCCCAAATATGTGGCCCAGATTGCCGCCGGTGAGTATCCGGAGGCTGTCGAGACCATCAGGGAGCGTAATCCCTTCCCTGCCATTTGTGGCCGTATCTGTCATCATCCCTGCGAGGGAAGATGTCGCCGCGGGGAACTGGACGATCCCGTAGCTATCCGAGCGCTTAAGCGATTTGCCGCCGATTGGTATTTTGACCATGTTAGCGAATTGGCGCCGCCGGAACGCTTTCCCCAGACTCACAGGCAACAAGTGGCAGTGGTAGGGGCAGGACCTACCGGGTTGTCCTGCGCCTACTTTCTGGCTCAAATGGGCTACCCCGTCACTATCTTCGAAGCCCTCCCCGTAGGTGGGGGCATGCTCTCGGTGGCTATACCCGACTTTCGCTTGCCGAGGGAGGTTATTGAAAAGGAAATAGAGTATATCTCCAAGCGTGGGGTGCAAATAAAATACAACACGCCGATCAACGTGAATTTCACCATAGAAGATATCAGAAACAGTGGCTTTGAAGCCGTCTTCATCGCTGCTGGAGCGCAAAGGAGCCAGAACATTGGCATACCCGGAGAATTGGAGGATGTGGAGGGCTTCTACTACGGCCTGAGATTTCTTAGGGATGTGAAGGTCGGCAAGCCTGTCAAGGTTGGAGGCAGAGTGGCTGTAATCGGGGGTGGCAATGTTGCTCTGGACTCCTCCCGCACAGCTATTCGCCTTGGTGCCAGTGAGGTGAGCATCTTCTACCGTCGATCCCAGGAGGAGATGCCAGTAACGGAAGTGGAGTACGACGAGGCACTGGCCGAGGGCGTCCAGGTTAATTTCCTGGTCAGTCCCACCCGCATAGTAAACGATGATTGGAAGATAACCGGTTTGCAATGCGTCCGCATGAGGCTGGGAGAACCCGACGCGAGTGGACGTCGTCGCCCAATTCCTGTTTCCGGCTCGGAGTTCTTTGCTCCGGCCGATACCGTCATTGCTGCTGTAGGGCAGGCTCCGGACCTGTCGTTCTTACCTGCGGACAGCGCTCTTGAGCGTACCCGATGGGAAAGGCTGGCTGTAGATGCAAACAAGTTAGTCACCAGTGTCCCCGGGGTCTTTGCTGGGGGAGATTTTGTCTCCGGACCGGGCATGGTCATAGAAGCCATCGCCGCCGGCCGAAGAGGGGCTATCGCCATCGACAAGTATCTCAGAGGTGATACCTCACGTGTCGAGATGTATGACCTAAAGCCCAGCGTTGTCGACGAGGAAATAAAGACAGAAGAGGAGGAAAGCTGGGAACCGCAATTCAGGCCGGAAATACCGCATCTCGCCCTCAAAGAAAGGAAAGGAAGTTTTCAAGAGATAGAGTTGAGCTTTTCTGAGGAGAAGGCGATACAGGAGGCCAAGCGTTGCTTAAGATGCGACCTGGAAAAGTAATGTAAAGAGCAAGAACGACAATGCAAAATGACAGAGCAACAGCAGATTAACATGCAAAGGAAGGTATTCAGAAGTGTTATTTCCAATTTGTCATTTCGGTTTTTGACATTTAACTTATGACTTTTTGATCTACGGAGGTCAGGCATGAAATCTATTACCAAACAGAAACCTTTTGAGGAAATCCAGCAGCAATTAGAGGGGTTCGACCGCGTATATATTGCCGGTTGTGGCACGTGCACCACGATGACCAAGACTGGCGGGATGGATGAGGTCCTAGCGATGAAGGAGCGCCTACAAGAGCTGGGCAAGCTGGTCACCGGCTGGATAGTGATTCCCACCGCCTGCGATGAGATGACCGAGGTCGCTATCAAAGAAAACAACGGCGCTATTCAGAATGCCAGCTGTATCCTGGTCATGTCCTGTGCTTTAGGGGTACACAAGATCAGCACCTATATCGGTAAGCCCATCTTCCCAGCCGTGGATACTCTTTTCATAGGTGTCGAGGATGGCCCAGGGTATTTCCAGGAGGTTTGTGCCCAGTGTGGTCAGTGCGTGCTGGGAGAGACTGCGGGCATCTGTCCGCTGACAGCGTGCCACAAAGGTCTGCTGAACGGCCCCTGCGGTGGCACCAATAACGGCAAGTGCGAGGTGGACAAGGAAAAGGATTGCGCCTGGACTCTCATCTATGAGCGATTACAGGAACAGGGCCGGCTCGATTTGATGCGTAGATTTCATTCTCCCAGAGATTACAACGTGGCACCCAGACCGCGAACGATAAGGGTCGCATGAAGGAGGAGCTATGGCTTCGAGTTTCAGGGAAGTTCTCAAATCGGACAAGTTTGTAGTAACGAGCGAAATCGGTCCACCCAAAGGGACGAACATTGAGAAGATGTTACACCATATTGACCTTCTCAAGGACAAGGTAGATGCGCTGAATGTAACTGACCATCAGAGTTCCGTAATGCGCTTTCCGTCCATCGGCGGCTGTCTGGCCATCAAGGAGCGAGGCGGCGAGCCAATATTGCAGGTAACCTGCCGCGACCGTAACCGCCTTGCCCTTCAGGCCGAGCTTCTGTTCGCACATACTAGAGGCATAAGAAATGCCCTCTGTCTAACTGGCGATGCCGTTGTAGTTGGCGACCACAAGGCAGCCAAAGGCGTTTTCGACCTGGACTCGGCACAGTTGCTGAAGACAATCCGGCAGATGGAATCGGGCAAAGACCTGGGAGGGAATGATCTGGACGGGACGGTGGAGTTCTGTGCTGGAGCCATAGTCACGCCTGAAGCGAACCCGCTCGAGCCTCAGTTAATGAAGTTTGAAAAGAAGGTTGAAGCCGGAGCCGAGTTCTTTCAGACTCAAGCCATCTATGACCTGGACAAATTTGCCAAGTTTATGGAACACGCCCGCCAGTTCCCAGTCAAGATACTGGCCGGCATCATTCTCCTCGTCTCAGCCAGGATGGCGAAGTATATGACCGATAACGTCCCTGGCATCTCTGTGCCCCAGAACTTGATTGATGAGTTAGCGGCTGCACCTAAAGGAGAGGCAATCAACAAAGGCAT
>CAZLCQ010000037.1:0-8373 GCA_964557995.1 uncultured Dehalococcoidales bacterium | reverse complement strand
CGATATCATATGGGTTGGCAGGATGAGTATGGCCATCGGTGCGGTAAAGAATCCGGCAAATTCATTCGTTCTACCCTTTGTCTTCTCAGTTGCCAAGCGGTGGGAGGTGATCAGTCGCAGGCGATACCGGCCGCCGCAGCCATCGAGCTCGTCCATAATTTCTCCTTAATCCACGACGACATCGAAGATGCTAGCCATGAGCGCCATCACCGGCCAACTGTGTGGAAAATATGGGGCCAGTCTCAGGCGATAAATGCTGGCGACGCCATGTTCACTCTAGCTTATTTGGCGTTGGTTAGACTGAAGGAGAAGGGAATAACTGGCGAAAAGATCGCTCATTGCGCTGAAGTGTTGAGCCGAGCTTGTCTGGAGCTTTGTGAAGGACAGTACCTGGATATCGAATATGAAAACCGTCTGGACATCACTGTTGAGAACTACCTTGATATGGCAGCCAAGAAGACAGCAGCCTTGTTTGCGGTATCAACTTCTTTGGGCGCATGCCTTGGTAGCGAAGACCGTGAGGTGGTGAATCTTTTTCGTTTGTTCGGCAGGGAGCTAGGTATGGTGTTTCAGATCCATGATGACATACTGGGAATCTGGGGAGCACGGGAGAGCATTGGCAAGTCTGCTGGCGATATCTCTCAGAGGAAGAAGACTCTGCCTGTGGCTTACGGGCTACAGAGTAGTAAGGTCGCAGCAAGAAGGAGCCTCGACAAGCTCTACTCCAAGGAGTCTATCGAAGGCGAAGATACCAAGAAGGTTGCCAAGATTCTGGACGATTTGCGCGCCAGAAGCTACGCTGAGAATGTGGCTGAGCAATACTATCACAAGGCTCTGGCACATCTCGACGCGACCGGGCTTGGGCTATCCAGTCTAGGTCTGCTCAGGGAGACTGCAGGCTTTCTATTGAAGCGCGATTTCTAGGAGGGGAAAATGCCGAAAAAGACTGTTGCAGATATAGATGTTGAAGGCAAGAGAGTTCTACTCAGAGTTGACTTCAATGTCCCACTCAATATCAACAGTGGTGCCATTAGCGATGATAGCCGCATCCGAGCTTCACTACCTACTGTCAAATATCTCGTTGACCATAAAGCTAAGGTAATTATCTGCTCTCATTCAGGACGCCCTGGAGGCAGAGTCGTTGATAACTTGCGGATGGCGCCAGCAGCGCAGAGGTTGTCACAGCTTATGGGCTTGCCTGTGAGCATGGCATCTGATTGTGTAGGCCAGGAAGTAGAAAGCAAAGTAGGTACACTCCGAGAGGGCGATATTTTGGTTTTGGAGAATCTGCGCTTTCACCCCGAAGAGGAAGCAAATGATCCCGACTTTGCCCGAAAGCTAGCCAGGTTAGCCGATATTTACGTTGATGACGCCTTTAGCACTGCGCATCGGGTTCATGCCTCTATCGTAGGCGTAGCTAAATACTTGCCGGCGGTGGCTGGATTTTTGATGAGAAAAGAGCTGAATGTTATGGAGAAGCTCTTGCATAATCCCGAGCGACCCTGGGGCTGCCTCATAGGTGGTGCCAAAGGGAGCGATAAGATAGAGCTTTTGCAGAATATGCTAAGGAGGATTGATATTTTGCTGGTTGGTGGTGGCATGACTGCTACTTTCTTAAAGGCACAGGGATATGAGACAGGGCGCTCTTTGGTAGAGGACGACAAGTTGGACCTGGCCAGGAAGTTGCTACAGGAAGCCAAGGAGTGGAAGGTGCCGTTTCTGCTCCCCGTTGATGCAGTGGTGGCGCAGGAAATTAAAGCCGGAGCTTCAACCAGAGTAGTGCCAACAACTAATATACCCACGGGTAGCCATATCGTGGATATTGGACCTAAATCGATTGTGCTTTTCCAGAATGAGCTGAAGGAATGTCGTACCATCATGTGGAATGGCCCTATGGGGATTCATGAAATGCCCCAGTTTGCTCAAGGGACCAGGGCTATAGCGAGCTTTTTATCCACCCTTGATGCTACTACTATCATTGGCGGTGGCTCTTCTGCTGAGGTAGTGCAGGAAATGGGATTAGCTGATAAGATGACTCATGTTTCCACAGGTGGGGGTGCCAGTCTGAGGTTTTTGGAGGGCGCCACCTTGCCTGGTGTGGAAGTTCTGCTGGATACAAAATAACGGGAGGATGTGAAATGCGCATTTGTCTTATTGCTGGCAACTGGAAAATGAATACTACGGCGGCCGAGGCCGAACGGCTGGTTATCGAGATGCTTGAGAGACTGGACAGGATAGAGGGAGCGGACAAGGTACTCTGTCCGCCATTCGTATCTCTGGTAGGCATAAATATGATGCTCCACAACTCGTCTATCAAGCTCGGTGCCCAGAATATGTATTTTGAGAGTCAAGGAGCCTACACCGGTGAAGTGTCCCCGCTCATGCTCAGGGAGTTGTGCGAATTTGTCATACTGGGACACTCTGAGCGCAGATGGTATTTTGGCGAGACTGATGAAATAGTCAATAAGAAGGTAAAAGCGGCTTTGGTAAACAAACTTAAGCCTATCTTGTGCGTTGGGGAGAGGCTTGAAGAGAATGAGGCTGGCAAGACTGAGGACGTAATCAGTAGACAGGTAAGGGGAGCTCTGAATGGTATAGAGCCTGCGTGTGATTTGGTTATTGCTTATGAGCCGGTTTGGGCTATTGGCACAGGCAAGGCGGCCAGTGGCAAGCAGGCAGCAGCCACCATCCAGTTCATCCGTGACGTCGTGAGTGAGCTATGGAATAAGAACATGGCCCAGGATTTGCGCATCATTTACGGCGGCAGCGTTACCAGTGCTAACGTGGCTGAGTTCGTTTCCCTTCCCGAGATTGACGGTGCGTTGGTTGGCGGAGCCAGCCTCAAGACTGATGAATTCGCAAGTATTGTGGAGAAGACCTCCGAAATCAAAGGACGAAACAAGTAGTCAGCAGTCAGTGATCGCCATCGTTGGTCCCACCGCCGTGGGTAAGAGTGAACTTGCTCTGCACCTTGCTCGCCACTTTCCTCTGGAGATAATTAGCGCTGATAGCCGCCAGGTCTACCGGTACATGGATATCGGTACCAACAAGCCGAGTTTGGCGGACAGGGCACTGATCCCTCACCATATCGTCGACGTAGTAGACCCTGACGAAGATTTTAGTCTGGCTACTTATCACCAAGTGGCCTTTGAGGCGCTGAAAGCGATTCAGCGGAACGGCAAATTGCCATTGCTGGTTGGTGGCACCGGCCTGTATGTGTGGTCATTGGTTGAGGGATGGAAGATACCGCGGGTGCCACCTGACCAAGAGATGAGACGGCGGTTAGAAACCAGGGCAAAGCAAGAAGATGGCCAGAGCCTTTATCGGGAATTGCAGAATATTGATCCTGTGGCAGCGGCAAGAATCGATCCCAGAAATATCCGACGCGTAGTAAGGGCTCTGGAGATCTACCATGCGACAGGGCAACCACCTTCTCAATTACAGCGTAAAGAAGAGCCAAATTTCCCCGTACTGGTGATCGGCTTAACCCAAGAACGAAGCCAGTTATATAGAAGGATTGATGCAAGGGCTGATGAGATGCTACAACGGGGATTGGTTGAAGAAGTGCAACGACTGCTGGAAAAAAAGGGTTACAGTCCGTTGTTGCCTTCGATGTCCGGGATAGGTTATAAGCAAATAGTCCAGTTCGTTCGAGGGGAGATGACTCTGCCCGAGGCTGTTGATAAAATAAAGCACGAAACTCATAGATTGGCTCGTCATCAATATGCTTGGTTTCGCCTCAACGATAGCAGGATTAGCTGGTTCGGCGTGACCGAGACAAAAGGAAAACCCAGCATTGTTGCTACGGAGGAAATCAAGGCTCTCATAGAGGGCTTCATATCATGAGATTCTCCAAGTTGCAGGCCACAGGTAATGACTTCATCCTGGTTGATGCCAGAATCAAGACAGCAGAATGGCCAAGGCTGGCTCAGGCTATGTGCGACCGCCATTTCGGAGTAGGAGCTGATGGTTTGATGCTGGTGCAGAATTCGACCAGCGCCGATTTGAAGATGCGTCTTTTCAATTCCGACGGCTCTGAGGCTGAGGTCTCCGGCAACGGTCTCGGGTGTTTTGCCAAGTACGCCATTGAGAAAGGCTTGGTTGGCAACCTGCCGTTGGGAGCAGAGCCGGGCGATCTTCGTCTTTCCGTAGAGACCTTGTCGGGCGTAAGAAAGGTCGAAGCTTGTGTGTCGGGGAACAAGGTTAGCCGGGTGGAGGTAAACATGGGCTCGCCCCGGTTCCAACCAGAGCAAATTCCTGCTCAGATCAAAGTTGACATAATACCAGTATTGAACTATCCTTTGGCGATAGACGGAAGAGAGTTGACCCTGTGTCTTGTATCTATGGGCAACCCCCACGCCGTGACCTTTCTATCGCAGGCGGTTGCTGATTTTCCTCTGGATGAGATAGGGCCGAAAGTAGCGATGCACCCCGTGTTTCCGCAAAGGACTAATTTTGAAGTAGCCAGGGTCTTGAACAGAAGGAAGATAGAAGCCAGGGTGTGGGAGCGGGGTGTCGGTGAGACTCTGGCCTGTGGCAGCGGCGCCTCCGCCATAGCTGTGACGGCTCGGTTGTTGGATTATGCTGATAATGAAGTGGACATAATACTTGCAGGTGGGCCTCTGACTGTATCCTGGGATGGGGTGGGAGAGGTGCTTCTCAGTGGTCCCGTGGAGGAAGTCTTCGCCGGAGAATGGCCTGAAGGAGGGAGCTGATGGAATTAGCCAGAAGACTTAACAGGTTGCCTCCATATCTTTTCGTGGAAATAAATCGGAAGATAGCCGAACTGCGGGCCCAGGGGAAAGATGTGGTCAATTTTG
Source organism: uncultured Dehalococcoidales bacterium (assembly GCA_964557995.1). Lineage (GTDB taxonomy): Bacteria > Chloroflexota > Dehalococcoidia > GIF9 > AB-539-J10 > RBG-13-51-36. The sequence goes on along the minus strand of CAZLCQ010000037.1, from coordinate 3,553 downwards.
GTGTTGGTGACCCTGATCTACCTACGCCATCCCGTATTATTGAACGTATGTGCCAGGCAGCACGCGACCCCGCAAACCATCGCTATCCGGAAACCGACGGTTTGCCGGAGCTTCGTCAAGCCATTGCCGAGTGGTATGAGAGACGCTTTGCGGTGGAGTTGAATCCGACAAAAGAAGTCCTGCCGCTGATCGGCTCCAAGGAGGGAATCGGTCATATGGCCTTATGTTTTGTCGATCCTGGTGACCTGGCTTTAATTCCTGACCCGGGTTATCCGCCATACTCTCTGGGCACGATACTGGCCGGTGGCGAGCCGTACTTCATGCCTTTGAGAGAGGAGAATGATTTTTTGCCCGATTTTGAGACGATTCCGGATGACGTCGCCGACAGGGCAAAGCTCATGTGGCTTAATTATCCCAACAATCCTACCGGCGCTATAGCTGACCTCGATTTTTTTGACAGAGCAGTTGATTTCGCACAGCAACACGATTTGGCAATCTGTCATGACGCTCCCTATACGGAAGTTGCCTTTGACGGCTACAGGCCACCGAGCTTCATGCAGGTACCGGGTGCACGGAGAATAGGTGTGGAATTCAATTCTCTGTCCAAGACTTGTCACATGACAGGATGGAGAATAGGCATGGTGGTCGGCAACCCAGACATGGTGAATGCCCTGTTTAGAGTCAAATCTAACTTGGATTCGGGGGTTCCCCAGGCAATTCAGTATGCTGCTGTGGAAGGCCTGCGCGGGTCGCAGGAACACATCGCTGAACACAATGCCATTCTTCAACGGCGCCGGGATCGACTCGTGAGAGTCCTTAATGACATAGGGCTGAAGGCCAGAATACCAAAGGCGACCTTCTACATCTGGGCTGAGATTCCCCAGGGGTATACGTCCATGGACTTTACCAAGACATTGCTGGACGAACTGGGGATAGCGGTAACCCCAGGGACTGGCTATGGAAAGGAAGGTGAGGGGTACATCAGGCTTTCTCTGACCATTTCCGATGACCGTCTGGAAGAGGGGGTGAACCGTCTCTCATCCTGGCGCAGGAGGGCTCGATAAAGCAGAAACTATTCACTACCAAAGCCAAGGTTGAACAAGTACTCCTGGTAGGGGTAGGTGGCAAGGTCTCCAACCATGATTGGTCAGTTACAGATTCCCTGGAAGAGTTATCCCATCTGGCGAAGACGGCAGGCACTCGTGTAGTAGGTACGTTAACCCAAAAACTGGACGTGCCTTCGTCTACCTATTACGTAGGTAAGGGCAAGATTGCGGAACTGGTTAGCCTCAAAGATCAAACGCAGTACGACACTGTAGTCTTTGATGATGAGCTGTCGCCGCGGCAGCAAAGAAACCTCGAAGAGATATTGGGAGTCAAAGTCATTGACCGTAGCGCCCTGATTCTGGACATATTTGCTCGAAAAGCCCGAACCCATGAAGGAAAACTCCAGGTTGAACTGGCCCAACATCAGTATCTTCTGCCTCGTCTGATCGGGCAGTGGAGCCATTTGGAGCGGCTCGGAGGCGGCATCGGCACCAGGGGACCCGGAGAATCACAGCTGGAGACCGACCGCCGTCTCATCCATAAACGTATCAGTCTTCTTAAGCATAAAATAGAGAGTGTCAGGAAGCATCGAGCGCTATACAGGAGGCGCCGCAAGGAAACAGGAACACCTGTCGTGGCTCTCGTTGGTTACACCAACGCTGGCAAAAGCACTTTGTTTAACACGCTGAGCAAAGCTGGTGTGGATACGGAGAACAGGCTTTTTTCTACCTTGGACCCCGTGACCCGTCGGCTGGCTCTGCCCACCGGGCAACAATTCCTCATTACCGATACCGTTGGCTTTATTCACAAACTTCCGCCTTCCATTGTTGCTGCTTTCCGCGCCACACTAGAGGAACTGGATGAGGCTGACCTCCTTCTGCATATAGTTGACATAACACACAATAATGCGGCCAATCAGTGCCTGACGGTAGAGCATATCTTGAGAGAACTGAATTTGGAAAGTAAGCCGAGAATCACAGTGTTCAATAAGCTGGACCTGGCTCTAAGCAGCGAGGCAGAGCTCAAAGCGTTGACTACTATTCCTTACTTTGAGGAGGAAATTGTGTTACCGAGTGAGAGTGTTGCTCTCATCTCTGCTGCCAAAAGCTGGGGGATAGGCGAGCTCCTAACGAAAATAGGACACCACATTCAGGTATCCGTCTCTGATTAGGGAATGAGAATTACAGTCGTCTACGATAATGAGATAGGAAGCGTAGGCCTGAGAAAGGGTCATGGGTTTTCTGCTCTCATTGAAGACGGAGGAGTACCTCCGCTCTTGTTTGATACAGGTGCTGATGGCCCTACATTGCTGCATAATATGAAAGAGCTCAATATCGACCCGCGGGACATAGGCACAATCGTAATCTCACACGCACACGACGACCATACCGGCGGACTCTCTGAAATCCTGAGCATAAACGAGGTTGCCGAACTTTATCTCCCGAGCTCCTTTAAGAGAGCGTTTCTGGGAAGGAAGGTAACCGTGGTCAAAGGTCCCGTTCAAATTCGTGAAAACATCTTTTCCACTGGCGAGCTTGAAGGAGTAGAGCAATCACTGGCCCTAAAAACGGCTAAAGGGCTATTTGTGCTCACAGGTTGTGCTCACTCCGGGATGGAAAGGATTCTTGCCGCCGCCGCCAAATTTGGCACTCTTTATGGAATTGCTGGTGGGTTCCACGGGTTTCATGATTTCGAACTCTTCAAGGACTTGTCGCTAATTTGCCCCTGTCATTGTACCAAGTACAAGCAGGAGATAAGGGATTTGTTTAGAGATAGAACTTCGCAGTGTGGGGTGGGGCTGGTAATCGAATTATAGGGAGCGGCCTCTTTCGCCGAATATCTTCCTGCCTATCCTGATTATATTGGCGCCTTCTTCTATAGCAACCTTATAGGAATTGGTCATGCCCATAGATAGGTACTTCATCTCGACATCGGGCAACCTCAGCTCTTTGATCCTTTCAAATGTTCTTCTTGTGTCGGCAAAATAAGGTCTGAAGCCCTCAGGGTTTCCGAATCGGGGCCCCATGGTCATAAGACCCATCACCTTGATATTCCGAAGGACGCATATTTCTCTGACCAGTTGTTCCGCATCTTCTGGAAGCACTCCCGACTTCTGGGGCTCTCTGCCACTGTTCACTTCAATCAACACTGGCATCATTTTGCCAATGTGAGCGCACTTTCTATTGATTTCAGTGGCCATTTCCAGAGAATCGACACTTTCAATCATATCGAATATCTCCATAGCTGTTTTCCTGACATCATGCTTTCGCAGTGTTCCAATGAAATGCCAAATCGCCCTGTTTCCGACGAGTTCGTATGCCTCTTTTGCCTCCTTGACATAATTCTCTCCAATGATTGTTATGCCCGCCCGAACAGCCTCCGAAACCTCCCCGGGTGTTCTGCCTTTGGCGGCTGCCACCACCTGTATTTCGCTAGGGATTTCGGCTAATAGCTGGGTGATGTTTCTCTCAATTAGCCCACTGGTCACACCATGATTGTAGTCCAT
>CAZLCQ010000036.1:0-8746 GCA_964557995.1 uncultured Dehalococcoidales bacterium | reverse complement strand
CCTTGCCACAATTGCCATCTGAGCGGTTTATTGATCTCTGAGTATTATTGCTTAGCCAAAGAGAAATACTGTCGGTTATAAGATACACTTGCCAGAATCAATTCTGGCGGCATATTTTAGCAATGTATTGTATAAATAACAGGCTCAATAAATAAACGTGTGTGATTGGTTAGCCTGGTAATAATTCCGTCAATTTTGCCAAAAGTTACCGCCTAGTTTGACCTATCTTTCTTGAATGTAGCCCAGCAAACAGGCTTGTTTTCACAGGTATCGCACCAGCTCTCGTCAAATACCCCGGCGGAGATGCACTCCCAGCAAGGGGTAGCTTCTTCACCGCACATCGGGCAGCTTTCCTCAAATGTATCACCTATTCGCCTCTCACTGGCCTCTGCGTCTCCTGTATCCATGAACATGTAGCCGCAAAAAGGGCAGTACCAGAATCTCGGTCTCATATCCAATTCCTTCTGAACCAGCCTGCTTCTCAAGGGTTTGAAAGAAACAAAATCCGCGCGTTCATCCATTATTATAACCTCTACCTGCTATCCTTTCTGCCCCCAGTATCAAAACAAGTGCGGGATAGTCCCCAGCACTCTCCAGAAGCTTGACAAACTCGATAAAAAGTGTTACAAGTCTTACAGTCCGACAAAGAGCAAATCAAAAAGGACTTACCTGGCTTATTAACTTGATATAATCAGCATTTGCAGTCCGTTAAACTCACGGACTGACATTGGCCCTGGAGACAGAGCAGGGAGGTTCGATATGAGAACACTTGATATGAAGAGGATAACCACTATCGGCATACTGGTGCTGGTTAGCATTGTGCTCGTGTCGATGGCCGGGTGTGGCGGGCAGGCACAGACGGATTCCTCTGTAGATGCGGCTTCCGCAGATGAAATGCGAACGTTTTTAAAGTACAACTTCTCCTTTCAATGCCCTAAGGATTTCTTGATCTGGCAGGATGGATTGCTGGATGAGGAAGCTAACGAGAACTCAGGCCTGGTTCAGGCCACACCAGAGGAAGACAATTACCCGCTTTTCGCGGTAAGCTGGATAAGGACATGGCAGTGGGGCTTGGAAGGCAGCCTTGAAGCCGGTTTCGCCGGAATTGAGAACTGGGAGGGTATTGTAAATATAACGAAGGGCAATGTCGTAGAGACAACGAAAACGGGACAACGCATGCTTTATCAAGTAGGCCATCGCATGCTTTATCAATACTACACCGCAACCACAGAGACTCAAGGTGAGATTGTATACGGTGTGGTGGGGGCTTTCTATTGCCCTGATACCCAAAGGACGTTCAGTCTGGTAACCATGCAGAAGTCCACAACTGGAAGCTCTTCGCAGGAGGCCCTTGCATACTTCGAGGGTTATGTGGACGCATTTGTTTGCCACTGACATGCAGCAGCGAAGCTTCGGCTAGCTAATTATTCTAATTCCGATACTAAGCTATTCCTTGGCCAATTCAATGTGGTACTCCTTGCCCACTGTACAGAAGTCTTTAGCACTCTGGGATACTTCTCTGATTATCCTCGCAGTGTTGCCTCTGGCCACTATCAGTCACGCAGGAACGGTACATCTTCATTTTATCCAACAAACGCCCCCGCACCAACGTAAAAAATGGCCCTAAATACCCACTCTAAATAGTACATAATGGTGATTGCCACGCCTGCCTGGGTAAGAGCAGAATGTTTGCCAAGGAACCCGAGAGGATAAAAGCGATGTCTGACAAGAACGGCGAATCCTGCCCCAAACTATATGAATGCCCCAGAATTCGGATGACGCCGATTATCAGAGCGCTCCTTCGGTGCAGCGCCGATGAGGCTATGAAGTCCATCTGTGCCAGCTGTGACGAGAGACCCGAGGTTCAAGACGTCAGCCGAAAAGAAAAGGTGTTGGTCGAGAAGAGAAGTTGATATCATTAGCCCGACAATTCCAGGCGAGATAGGCCTAGCAGTCCACAGCGATTCAACCAGCGCCTGCTCCGATTCCCCCTTATGCCAACTGCTCCCATGCTGCACCACTTATCGACGATATCTCCTCCTCCATGAGCCCCGGCTTGGTGCCGGGAATGTTCTCCTGTACATTCGGCACCTTTCGTTTGCACAGGACCAGCCCTGTGTCCTGGTGAAGAATACCAGCCACTTGCCTTTTATAGGATAAACGTTAGTGCTGCCGCAAAACGGGCACAATGGTTGCCGTTTAGATTCATCAAGACCAGCGTAATACTCGTCTTCCCTTTTAGGCATCCTTCACCTTTAGCCTCAATCTCAGCACAGTCCTACCCGACAATGATTTCATCCAGGGACCGCTTGGGAACATGATGTACACCCTCGCTGTCGCGCCAGTACTTGATATCCCCGGTCGTCCCGACTGTTTCGATTACAACCGTTTCCTTGGGATTGCCCAGAGCCAGAACAAGGAGTATCTCATAGTGATCCGGTATCCTCAGGGCCTTGCGCAGTCCTTTCTTCTCCACTGCCCCAATCATGCAGCCGCCCATACCCCTCTCCGTAGCACCCAGGAGAATGCTCTGAGCCGCTACTCCGTGGTCACAACCCATAGGATGGCTTGTCTTTGTGTCTTCAAGTATGATGATATACGCCGACGGCCTTTCTCCCTCAGACGGGCCATGCCAGTCCTTCAGATAAGCGGCCCAGGCAAGGTGTGAGAATATCGAAGCATTCTTTTCGGGATCGCAGGAAAGGATATATCTTAGCGGCTGCATATTTGCCGCCGACGCAGAGAGCCTCGCCAGGTCAACAAGCTCCCTCAGGGTATCAAGCTCTACGGCAACCTCCTGATAAAACCGCCGATAGCTTCTGTTCTTCAATATCAGATCTCTAATCATCCCAGCCTCCTCGTTGTCATTGTTGAAGCACACACCCTCGGCGGCAAGAACAGCATTGCTCAGGGCTTGCTCGAACTCCCTTATGGTAGTATAAATATCACAGTGGTATATCACAAGTGGTATGGATTCATCCTTGTAATCCACAAAGGGTAGAGGGGAGGCACAAATGGGAGTAAAAACAATTCTGACCTGTACCATGTTCCTGTTGATTTCACTTGTCGCTGTGAGTTGCACCACCGGAGTTTCCCAGGAAGAGCACGACAAAACCAGCAGTGACCTGGCGCAGGCACAGGCTGAACTGGCAGAAGCTGAGGCGAGCTTGGCTGAAACGCAAGCTACGCTGTTGGAGACCGAGGAGATGCTCACCGGGGTTCAGGCAGAACTCGATGCCATCAAGGCAAACCCGCCCGTCTTGGAGGTGGATTTCATCGACATCGGTGAAATAACGAGGCTTACCAATCTCAAATTGACCAGGGAAGCCTCGGAAGGCAGCACCTACGTCGTTGAGTGCCAACTGGAGCTAATAGATGAATTGCCGGGGCTGGTAAACATCGTGGATGTCGAGCTCTATATTGATTACAGGTTTATTGATTCCGATAGATGGATTGACGTCTCCTCGACCGGTTTCGTCACCACCAAGTCGAATATCAGGCTCGATACAGGCCTGGATGACTTCGTCGAATCAATAACGCTCAAGATTATACCCGCTTTCAAGGTATATGGTACATAGATTGCGTTTATCGGTCAACGCGCATATGCGCTCGCAACGATCGCCTGCAAAGGGGCTGGCAGGGGAAGTTGTGGTATTTCAGGCTGACCTCGATGATAACTCGGCGGCCGTACCTCTGCACCGTCTCCAGATACCTGCGGTTACCATGACAACAATCCTTACACAGTAGCTGACCACAGCGAGGATTGGCTCATAAATCATCTCATAGATCAGTCCAGCAACAACAGCGAAAAGGAAAAGAAAGTCTCTCCACCACCTCATCTGTATACCTCACAAATTACTTGAGACAGGAATGCCCTCTCAAGTCCAGAATAAGAGCAGCGTAGTCTACAGTCAATGAGTAAATGGTAATGGTGAATCTGGTTCTTATGGGCTATACGGCAGAACACAGGTAGAACAGACAGTTGAACGATAGGGTGAGTGTAACACAGTGAAACCCACCACCAATTGCGGGAGGTATGGGGGTTCGCTGGAACAGACCAAGCCCAGCCAGGCGGATTTGGCGAAGGACAAACAGCGAAGGAAGCGAAATAAAAAAGAGAATCGGCCCGCCGAGGACCGAATCCCTTTTAACTACCCTAAGCAGCACTCCAGGTGAAGTACTGCTGGCATATTCTCACATTTCCGCTCATCGCAGGTCAAGAAGCTTATCCACGAAGTTATCAACCTTTTAGCAGCCTTTCCGTGTACTTTTCCACGAAACTTTTCCACATTTGAGGACATGAACCTCAATAATCCATCTCTATTCCCCTCCGGAATTAATCGCAAGGCCATATCCTGACATTTCACGAAGCTACAAAAAACAAGAGGGATTGTCCCATGACTCGTTGATATGCCTAGTGATTTTGCTGTTTTGGACAGCTCTAGAAAAGTGCTTATCTGGAGGCCTCTCTATGCTTAGTCAAAAAGAAGCCCCAGATTCTGATTCCAAGGCTCAACGACAGTGCCCTGGTACCCCTTCGCTTCAGTGATGTATAGCACGCAACGCTTGCACTAGGTGCCCCGATACCGATGGTAGCAATTGCCTCACCAGACCCCACCCCCAGAGTCATCGCTGGTTGATAGACAGCCATTTACAACTTACCAAAACATAACAAAACTCTACAGAACTTGACAGAACCTCTCAGTTATGGTAATCTTTCAAATCGATGGTTACCTGCGACTGTCTTTTACTAGATAATGTGTATGCCGGGCTGTTGAATGAGCCTGCAGGTGGACTCAATGTAAAAATAGCTGTCAAGAGTCCGTAGAGGTTCGGTTTCCGCAGACAGCCGAATCTCTTTTGACTACCCGCAAGAAGCCCTCCAGATGGAGGGTTTCTTGTATATTCTGCCACATACTCAACGTGATTCCGAAGATTGACAAGAAATGGCTCGCAACTTCAGAAAAGAGAAGCTGCTAGAGTACCAGAAGGCAAGGTTGACTATAGCTTGGGATTCAGAGGACAGATCAAGAGGTTATACGCTCCCCGCTATCGGACTAGCTTTTTCAATGCAGTATGGTAAAATGCTATGGTATCCGGTGGTGTGCCACTTGGTAGAGGAGCTATGAATCTCTCTATCCACTCCAATCTCTGAGCACTTTCTGGTGAAATGTTCGCAATATTTCTTGACATAACAGCCAATTTCGTATCAGGGGAAGTGTCGGAACTGGCAGACGAGCATGACTTAGGATCATGTGCCCTCGGGCGTGGGGGTTCGAATCCCCCCTTCCCCACTTAAAATGGTTTTCAGAAGCTACAATAAATGCCAAACATGGCTCAAATGGAGAATTGACATGGCGAGAATCGCTCTGGTTCTGTCTCTTGTTCTAATACTGGTTGTGGGTACGGTAGGCTGTACGACCTCACCTCCTGAAGCTGAGTTCACGGCTTCTTTCACCACCGGCACCGTTCCCATTACGATTCAGTTCACCGACATGTCCCAGGGAGACATCCGTGCCTGGGCATGGGATTTCGACAACGACCAGCTCGTGGATAGCACACTTCAAAACCCGCAGTATACCTATACCATCCCGGGCACCTATACAATAATCCTGAGAGTAGACGGCCCCGGCGGTACTGTTATCGAGACCAAGACAGATTACCTCCAGTTCGCTTACTCTACGGATATGATAACAGGGGTAAGCCCCACCTCCGGTGACCGCGGAGAGACGCTGGACATCGTCATCACCGGCAATGACCTCAACGGAGCGACCGCTGTAAGCTTTGGAGAAGGGATAACCGTCAACAGCTTTACCGTTGATACCCCGACCCGGATAACCGCTAATATCTCTATCTCTGCCACAGCCACAGCGGCTCCAATGGACGTCTCGGTTGCAACCCCGGACGGCACCGCCACGCTGACCGGGGGTTTCGCGGTGACCGTTCCTGCTCCTCCCACAGTTACTGCGATAAGCCCTGAAACCGGCGACCAGGGGAAAACGCTTTATGTGGCTATCACAGGCACAAACTTCGATCTGGCGACCGCAGTAGACTTCGGCGAGGGGATAACCGTCAACAGCTTCACTATCGGCAACCAGACTCAGATAACTGCCAACATCTCCATCGCCGCCACTGCCACAGCAGCTTCCAGGGATGTACTGGTTACCAACCCTGGGGACAGCGGGACGCTCAATGAAGGTTTTACGGTGACAATTCCCGGCCCTCCGATAGTTACCGGATTAAGCCCGAACCACGGAGGCCTGGGGGAAATGCTGCATGTGGCTATCAGCGGCACCGGTTTCTATGGAGCCAGTGCGGTAGTCTTTAGATCAGGGCTGGGGGTAACCGTCAACAGCTTTACTGTCGACAGCCAGACCCAGATAACTGCCAATCTTGCTATTGCTTCCACTGCCACTATCGGGCCAAGGGATGTCTCTGTGACAACCCCACGTGGAACAGGGACACTGACTGGCACCTTTGAGGTAACAGGAGTGAGCCCCAGCTCTGGCAATCACGGTAATACGTTATCAGTAGTCATCACGAGCACTAACCTCTCTGGAGCGACCGCTGTAAGCTTTGGAGAAGGGATCACCGTCAACAGCTTCACCGTCTACAGCGCAAACCAGATGACCGCCAGCATTACCGTCGACATGACTGCTGCACCGGGTTCAAGGGATATCACGGTCACCCACTCGGATGACACAGAAGCAGTGGTTGGCACCTTCACGGTAGTGTACCCGACATGTACTGCCAGCTTCGTCGCCAATCGTACCACAGGCACAGGGGCGATAACCGTACAGTTCACCGATGGATCAACGGGAGAGATAACCAGCTGGGCCTGGGACTTAAACGGCGATGGCAAGATAGACAGCAACCTGCAGAACCCGAGCTATACCTATACGAGAAATGGTAACTACACGGTAACCCTTACCGTCTCAGGACCGCACTGCCAAGATACCTTAACCAGGACAGGCTATATCCGAATCTCCGGATGCAGCACCTGAGGATGATCGTTAGGCGCCCGTGCGGCGCCAAAGACGAAGGACAGAGCAAGAGCTAGGCAATAACCGAAACGAGCCTTTATGGGAAAAAAATTAGCTGCGCTAATAGCATTTCTGGCGCTTGTTGCCATCGGTACAACAGGCTGTTCAATCGTTAGTGGTGGAGGAACTGTAAACTGGCTGAACGACTGGAGCGAGGCGCTAAGCGAGGCCCAGTCCCAGAACAAGCCGATACTGATAAACTTCTACACAGATTTGTGCCCCGCATGCCGGAAGATGGATCAAACCACGTTCACTGACGATGAGCTGGGCGCTTTCTTAAACTCCAACTTCATCTGCCTGAGAAACAACGCAGGGAAAAGCACACTGCACACGAGATACGGCATAGCGGCAGTTCCGGCAATGATCTTCACAGAGCCGGATGGATATGAGAAGCAATACGAGATCGCGAGAATTGTAGGATACGTGAATGCCAGCGAATTCTATCAAAAAGCGCTGGATGCGCTCGAACAGTGGCAAACATAACATCGAAATTCTGCAGGCTATGCAACTGCCTATAGCTGCGAAAGGCAAGTGTTAGCCTATGTGGGCCAGAAATCAGACTGCTATCCGCCTAATCGTGCTCGGCGTTTTCATCGGATTCCTCGCGTCCGGACTCATTGTGTATCACCAGTACGGCGCTGTCCAGACTCTCGTCCGTGTTATCTGCATCTCCTGCCTGGGGCTTAGCGGCTGAGAATCCATGAGCAGGTTAGGCAAGCTAAGGCGAGCCACACAGCTAATCATTCTAGTTCTGGTCAACTTAGGCTTCGTACAAATCCTGAAAACCGGCGTGGTATGCCCTTTCTTCTACTGCTATGGCTGCCCCGTGGCGACATTCGCCTGTCCTATTGGCGTTTTCCAGAACTATGCAGCAGTTGGGCAATTCCCCTTTTATGCGATAGGCTTGCTGGGTGTATTCGCTCTGGCTTTGGGCCGGTTCTGGTGCGGATGGGCGTGCCCCTTTGGCGCTGTGCAGGATTTAGTTATGTGGATAAGGCGACGCGGGGACTTCATCAGCCTGCGCCCTTACCCTTGGCCCAGCTTTATAGTACTGGCAGGATCACTAATTGCTGCATGGCTCGCTGCTGACGTTCTCTTCTGCAAGGTTTGCCCGGCAGGTAGTTTATTCGCCGCGATACCACACCGCTTTGCCTCACCTGAATTCTCCTTCGGCACATTTTTCTGGGTCCATATAGCAACCCTGGCGATAGCGCTGGTCGCTTTCTTCCTTATCGGACGGTTCTGGTGCCGTTACCTCTGCCCCCTCGGTGGGGTACTTGGTGTTTTCAACAGAGTCAGCGTAGTGAAAATCAAGCTGGACATAAGCAAGTGCAATAATTGTAATAAATGCCTGAGCGTCTGTCCGGTTAAGATCGAGGAACCAGAGGAGATAGAGAATTCAATCGACTGCATCCGATGCGGGAAATGCATCGATGTTTGCCCCACCGATGCACTCCAAATTTCAGCCTCACTCAGAGGCTAGTCTTCTTTTGCACACGGATTACCTTCTCCTTCGCACAAGGTAATATCCCACACTGCCTGCCAGCAAGACTCCAACAACTGGCCCAATCACTATCCACACATTGAAGGGCACCTCCTCGTCATATGCTGGGCCTGGCGTCAGCAACAAAGTAGATGCAGGCGTCAGCGTTGGAGTAATGATTGACGGAAATGGCGGTGGTGTAGATATAGGTGTTATCATC
>CAZLCQ010000035.1:0-8914 GCA_964557995.1 uncultured Dehalococcoidales bacterium | reverse complement strand
CTCAAGTTTGCCTTGATTGAGATTTAGCGTGACAGCTACGCCTGACGTGGACTCCCTGATGACCACGCTTGCTTTTACGTTCTTAACGCTCTTATACTTCTCAGGGTCCTCGAGATTTGTGTCCATAATCTCCTTGAGCATTGCCCCCAGGCCATTCAGTTCTTCCCCTTCCTTCCCCCTCACTTCGATCATCTTCAATGTACCTCCCTTTGATGATGTCTCCCGCAAGATTTCTTCACCAGTTTATCCCTTCACAGTGTATTATATTACAATTGTCGGGACGATAGTGAAGGTATCCTAGTGAAAAGCAACGCAGCTGACATAGACATCCGCCAACGCGTCGCCGAATCAGCAGAATCACATGTTGCTCCGGATGGCAAGGCGCATCTTGTCATCAGCCTGAAGACGACAGCTTCAATTGTCAGTTCGCAAGGAGCACCGGCCAAAGAGGTGGAAATAGCAGCACTGAAGCAGGGTATTATTCCCTGCCGATATCTCCGCAACATAGGTACAGTCGGTCTGGACGGGCAGATTAAGTTGCTGCAGTCGACCGTCGCCGTGGTGGGGGCAGGAGGGCTGGGTAGCACCGTTATCGAGTTATTGGCCAGACAAGGGATAGGACATCTGATTATAATTGACAACGACCGCTTCGCAGAGGAGAATCTAAACAGGCAAATCATGTCCACAGAAGACAACCTGGGCCAATACAAGGTCATCGCGGCAGCAAAGAGAGTCAAGGAAATAAACTCAGCAACTACAGTCACGACATTTCAGGAAAGGTTGACTGGTGACAATGCTCAGAGTCTCCTTAGCGGCGCCCGGTTGATAGTTGATGGGCTTGATAACCTGTCGTCAAGACTGGTGGTCGAGCAGATTTGCCGTCAACTGGCGATACCCTACATTTACGCCTCGATAGGCGGCTTCAACGGACAAATCATGACTATTTTCCCCGAGGACGTGGGGCTGTCCTCCCTGTATGGGTCATCCTCTGGTATCATGCCTGAACAGGGGATAGAGACTAGAATCGGCAACCCTCCTGCCACGGTAGCTATGATTGCTGCACAGCAGGTTCAAGAGGCAGTCAAAATCATCGCCGGAGTCGGTACCCCTATTCGCAACCAGATTCTTATGGTCGATACCAGGGAATGCGCTATCGATAGAATAGAACTAGGAAAGTAGGGAAATGGCGTTAATTACGGTGCGCTTCTACAGTCTATGGCGTTCTTATCTGGGCACAGATAACACCACTTTGCAGGCTGACGACATACAAGACGCACTTGCCCAGCTTGAAACGAAATTCGGTTCTCGACTCCGGGAGAAACTCGAAACTGCTGGGGTTCATTTGAATGGGAAGATACAGGACTATTCTCTTGTTCTATTGAACGGCATCGCCTTGCGCAATATCAAGAGCACTGCCCTCAAAAAAGGGGATGTGCTGCACATCTTTCCGCCTGCCATCGGTGGGTAAACGAAGATAACGTATAGTGGTATGCTTCCCAACAATCTGGTATACCTCTTCTTCCCATCACAGAGAGAATCAACCTGTTGGTGCCCTGTTTCAGGAGGGCCAAAACGAAGGTTTCGATCTCAGTCGTTTCAGAGAAATGCCTATAGAATCAAACCATCCCCACCGGGTCGACATCTATGGTCCAGCCCCGCGGCAAAGCCAACTGAGATAAGACACGCGATGAGTCAGGGCCGCGAAGGAAGAGTTGCCAGCGATACTTGCCCCTGGCCCTGAAGGCAAAAGTGGGCACAGGACCAATGATATTGAAGTCAGCCATGTGCTTTCTTGACTTCTCCTCAAGAATCAGATGATACACTTGCTCGGCTTCGCGCCGACATGTCTGCTCATCGGCGTGACTATGAACCAAACGGACTAATTGGCTGAAAGGAGGATAACTATACTGGCGCCGATAACCTATTTCTTTGGAATAGAACCCAAAATAATCATGCCTGGCAGCAGCTTCAATTACGTAGTTATCGGGGGAGTAAGTCTGGATGATGACCTTTCCGGCTTTGACTCCACGCCCGGCCCTGCCTGCTACCTGACATAGAAGCTGAAAAGTGCGTTCACCGCTACGGAAATCAGGGAAATTGAGGCCAGTATCAGCATTGATTACCCCAGCCAGAGTCACCTGAGGCAGATCTAATCCCTTGGCTATCATCTGGGTGCCGATGAGCACATCTGCCTTGCGATTACGAAAATCGTCCAGCAATTCCTCATGGCCGTATTTCCTGGTAATCACATCTTTATCCCAGCGAAGCACTCTTGCTTGAGGAAAGAAATGCTTCACCTCCTCTTCCACCCTCTGCGTACCGATGCCCAGTAACCTGAGATTATGTCGGGAACATCGGGGACAGCTTTGGGGTACCGGAATAGAATAACGACAGCGATGGCAAACTAGTCTTTTCTCCACTGAATGGTAGGTAAGGGCTATGGAACAGCGGGGGCAGCGAAAGACAAAGCCGCAGTTCCGACAGCGAACAAAGGTAGCTGTGCCCCGACGGTTAAGAAACAAGATTACCTGCTCGCTCTGGGCCAGAGCATCCTTCATGGCAGCTACTAAGGGACGACTGAACAAGCTTGTGTTTCCGGCTTTGAGCTCCTCCTTCAAATCCACCACGGTGACTTCAGGGAGAGGGGAATAACCACGAGGAGTGATTCTCTCCTTCAGCTCCACAAGCTGATATTCGCCCTGCTGTGCTTTGTGAAAACTGCCGATGTCAGGGGTGGCGCTGCCCAGTATGACAGCAGCACCACTAAGTCGAGCCAGTTTAATAGCTACGTCGCGGGCATGATAGCGAGGCGACTTATCTTCCTGTTTGTATGTCCATTCATGTTCTTCATCAATGATGATGAGACCAAGATCGGGCAGCGGGGCAAACAAAGCACTCCTAGGTCCGATGATGGCATCGCAGTTC
The DNA here is from genome assembly GCA_964557995.1 of uncultured Dehalococcoidales bacterium. GTDB lineage: Bacteria > Chloroflexota > Dehalococcoidia > GIF9 > AB-539-J10 > RBG-13-51-36. Next base: position 5,989 of record CAZLCQ010000035.1, on the reverse strand, counting down.
CCTTCCTGTATCCATTGCCATTCGTCGAACTGCTCTCCCAAGGAAAGACCACTGTGCAGTACTGCCACACGGCCGGAGAAGCGACTAGCGAATCTTTCTACTGTCTGCCGGGTCAAGGCGATTTCCGGGATAAGACAGATGCCTCTCTTGCCGGCGGCAATGACCTGGGCTAGAGCTCGCAGGTAAATCTCGGTCTTGCCGCTGCCTGTAACGCCAAAAAGGAGAAAGACTGGCGCACGGCCGGAAGGGCTGACTTTCCCCACAGTGACGTCATGAATCAATCCCCAGGCAGCCTGTTGAGATGAGGTAAGAACTGGAGGTGGCGAAGGCGCGAAGCTAAGATGAGCAAGAGGGTCACGTCTTACCCTGAGTCTTTCCACTGAGACCAAATGTTGGCTTTCCAAGGCTTTGATGGTGGCTGGAGAACAATGGAGGCGCTTCCTTATTTCGTCAACTGGAATAGGTTTGGTCTGTCCGATCAGAAACTGCAGAAGTTCGGCCTGTCTGTGAGCTCTTGACTTATCCAGGCGAGCCTTCGTTACTTCAATTTCCTGTCTGTCGGCTGTTAGCTCGATATAGGGAAGCGTTTTGGGTTTTATCCTTACCGGCTCTAATTCCAGAGTTCTTGTAATCAGTTGACGGTCCAGCAACTGGTCGGTGATTTGCCTGGCTCTTCTTCTGCCAACTCCTTTCTCCAGTTCAGCCAAGCTTGTCTTCGGCTTTCCACTAATAAGATCAAGGACTTGTCTTTCCTCAGATGCTAACGGCAGATCCGCCTGGGAACCTGTTACCTGAAAGCAAGTGGTGGCTTGCCTCTCAAATCCTGGAGGCAACATTAAAGACAGAGCGTCAAACGGGGCGGCAAAGTAGTGTTCACTTATCCACTGGGCAAGCTTCATTTGTATGGGGGAAAGCGGAGGCGAGTCAGTGATGATGCCAGCTATTCCCTTGGTCTCTTCAACCGCTGGCTTGTCCGATAATTGGAGCACAATCCCCTGAATGATTCGGGAGCCAAAGGGCACCCATACTGCTTGCCCGACGCTAATAGTGAGTCCTGGCGGTACGGCGTAGGAAAAGGTTGACCGGCTCCCCGGTGAATTTACTGCCACCTCGGCGTAGTTCATTCAGAGGGCTGTTCTGCTTGTGCAGATTCTTCCTCTTGAGGCACGGCTTGCTCCAGCACCCTCTCCCGTCTTTCCTTAAGTCGTGCCTGTTTAACGCTGAGCCTGCGCATATAGTAGAGTTTGGCTCGGCGCACCTGTCCATGCCTGAGCACCACCACATTTTGCACAGAAGGGGACTGAAAAGGGAAGGTACGTTCCACTCCGATGCCGTAGGATACTCTCCTCACCGTGAAGCTCCCACCAGCAACACCCTTCCTCATTCTAATGACCACTCCTTGGAAGTTCTGCACTCGCTCTTTGTCCCCTTCCATAGTCTTCAAACTAACCTTGACCGTATCGCCAGGGGAAATTTGGGGAATATTGGGGTTCACTTTGGGCTTAACAAATTCTCTAACATCCATTTTCTTTCCTCTTCGCATATTTTGCCCTTCTCCAAAAGGTCAGGGCGTCGCTTCGCCGTTCGCAGGATAGCCTGACGGCGTCGCCATTCGGCAATCTCGCCGTGATTTCCTGAAACCAAAACCGATGGTACTGACCACCCTCGATATACCTGAGGTCTGGTGTACTGGGGATATTCCAGAAGCCCGTTGCTATGAGAATCGCTGCTTGCGGAATCCTCTGAGCCCAATACCCCCGGTATGAGCCTGACGACAGCGTCCACCACAACCAAGGCAGCTAGTTCACCCCCGCTAAGCACATAATCCCCAATGCTGATTTGATCCGTAGCCAGGTGCTCACACACCCTCTCGTCTAAACCTTCGTAGTGACCGCAAATCAACACTAGGTGAGGGTGAAGTGCTAATTGTTGAGCCACAGATTGGGAAAAAAGCCGGCCCTGCGGGGTAAGCAATATGATAGGTACCTCGCTTACACCGGGCTGTCTTTCTATCGCCTCGGCTGCCTCAAAGATGGGCTCGGGCTTGAGTACCATGCCAGGTCCGCCGCCGTAAGGATAATCATCCGCAGTGTGGTGTTTATCATGGGTATAGTCGCGAATATCGTGAATGACGATGTCCACGAATCCCTGCTCCCGAGCACGCTTGATGATGCTCTGGTTGAGCGGAGAGGCAAACGTTTCAGGAAAGAGAGACAGAATATCGATATGCATGGGATCTCTAACAAAAACCTCCAAAACGCATATCTTACCACGTGAGCAGGGACAAAAGAAAGTCTCGACTTCCCCGGTGACTCTAGCTCTCAGGGAGAACTCTATTCCCCAGTTTGTATTTAGCACTACTTCATTCTCAATATGCAGGACAAAAATCACAGAAAAATTTCCCAAAACACGCTGAAAGGTATTGACAAAACGAATATGTGGTTTATAATAGGATTGTGGGGAAAAGTGGGGAAAATGGGTGGACAAGGTCATGAAAGGCCAGATGAAGTGCGTAGGACTCGGGGGCTGCGTGGTGAACTAAGGAGAATAAGATGTTCAATGGTGAGTATCAGTATAAGGTTGATGAAAAAGGAAGAGTGCCTCTGCCGCCAAGATTCAGGCGACAGTTAAGGGAGGGCGTGGTGTTGTCCAAGGGCATGGGAGAGAAGTGCATTGCCGTATATCCAATAAGAGAATGGAAGAGACTCTCCGACAAACTTGCCGAGCAGGCACTGACCGGAGCCAAGTTGAGGAGGCTGACTCGCGCTATTCATGGCTCTGCTTTTGACACCTCATTTGATGGACAGGGCAGAGTCAAACTGCCAGACATCTTGCGCGCATACGCCGGGATTGTTGATACGGCGATCGTCGTCGGTGCCAATGCTCGCGTTGAACTTTGGAGCGAGGATGGCTGGAAGGCCGAGCAAACAGCGGCCGAAGAACAAGCATCGCAGATAGTTGAGGGCGGAGTATGACTGAATGAGCGTCGCCATGTCCGTGCCGATTCATGTCCCTGTTCTACTCGATGAAGTTGTAGCAGGGCTACAGGCTCGGCCAGGGGGCTACTTTGTTGACTGCACTGTAGGCCTGGGAGGACACGCAGCAGCCATACTCGAACAGATTTCACCGTCAGGAAGGTTTTTGGGCATTGATGCTGACCCTGACGCCATCAAGATAAGCAAAGACAGACTCAGCGACTATGGCGAAACAGTCACTTTGGTTAACGACAACTTCACTAACCTTGAGGCGATTTGCGAAAGATACCATTTTCATCCGGTTGATGGTATCGTTTTCGATCTCGGTCTTTCTTCTCTGCAACTGGATACAGCCGAACGTGGCTTCAGCTTCCACCTCGATGCTCCCCTGGACATGAGGTTCAATCCCCAGCAAGGGTTGACCGCATCAGACATCGTTAACCGTTTCTCTGAGCAGGAGTTGGCCAAGCTCATAGAAAGGTACGGTGAAGAGCGTCACAGCCGGCGGATAGCGCGGTACATCGCCCGGAATCGTCCTATCACTACTACTGCGGAGCTTGCACAACTGGTACAGCAAGCCTCGGCTGCTTCGTCGCGTCGGAGCAGAATCCACCCTGCTACAAGGACCTTCATGGCGCTACGCATTGCGGTCAACAGCGAACTGCAGAATCTGGAGCTGGCTCTAAAGCAAACCCCCAACCTCCTCCGCCCAGGTGGGAGGCTAGCAGTGATCAGTTATCACTCCCTCGAAGATCGCATAGTCAAACAATTTATGCGGTACGCAGCCAGCACCTGCGTATGTCCTCCGGGAACGATAATATGTCGCTGTGGGCATGTGCCCACCTTGAAACTCATTTCACGGAAGGTCATCAAACCTACCACGTTGGAGATTGAATCCAACCCACGCAGCCGCAGCGCTAGACTAAGGATAGCTGAGCGACTCAACTAGGCGGTATTCTCGAGCAAAAAAGGAGGTGCAAATGGCAAAGAGAATTATTTCGGCTATTGATGTGGGCACAACTAAAGTAGCGACACTGGTGGCCAATGTCAAAGCAGCAGATGACATTGAAGTCTTAGGAGTGGGAGTCGTTCCCTCTCATGGCCTGCATAAAGGCATCGTAGTCAATATGGATGAAGCCAAACAGTCCATTGCCACATCTGTAAAGGAAGCTCAAAGAGTCAGTGGCATACGTATAGATTCCGCCTATGTTGGGGTTACCGGCAGACACATAACTAGTCTGAATAACAAAGGGGTGATAGCTATCCCGCGGGACGATCGATTGGTGCGCCCTCAAGATCTTAAGCGGGCGCTGTCTGCGGCTCGTAATGTCACCGTCGCCGACGGAAAGAGAGTGCTCCACGCCATTCCTCGATACTATGCCCTGGACGGACAAGAAGGAGTGAGACAGCCGGTAGGCATGCATGCGTCCAGGTTAGATGTGGAAACCCACATCATCACAGCTTCAGTGACTTCGATACAGAACCTGGCTAAATGCGTTCGCAGCATCGGTGTCGACGTCGAGGATCTCATCCTTGAGCCCCTGGCTAGCGGAGAGGCAGTATTGACTGAGGAGGAAAGAGAAACAGGGGTTATCATGGCTGACATGGGGGGCGGCACCACGGATATAGCGGTATTTAAGAATGGCAGCATCTATCACACAGCTATCATTCCGGTGGCCGGTTATCAGGTAACCAGCGATATCTCCATAGGCCTGGGCTTACCCTTCAACATTGCGGAAAAGATGAAGAAGAGATACGGCAACGTCACGCCTACTCTGGAACTTGACGAGACCGTGGAAGTGGGTCTCGAAAATGGTCATAGCGCCTCTTACAAGGACCTCTGCAATATCATCCGGGCCCGCATGGAGGAGCTGCTCCAACTGGTCATGATGGAGATGCCTACCAGCGATTACAATACTTTGGCACCTTGCGGCTTAGTGTTAACAGGTGGTACAGCTAACCTGCCCGGTCTTGACGAGTTGGGACAACCTCTTCTGCGAATTCCGGTACGCAAAGGCCGACCTCTGAGCGGGGGACTCTACGGCATTTCCGATATCCTTCACGACCCGTCCTACGCCACCACGCTGGGATTAGTCCTGTGGCCGGTACGAGGCAAACAGGGCTCAGCTTTCCAGGCAAGGAGCGCTGGTGTCCTTGGCAACTTTGTAAGCTTTTTCAGAAGGCTGTTTCGTGCCTGATTTGTGAAAGGAGGTTAGAATGGCAAAACAAATTTTTACTCCGAGTCCAGCAAGAATTAAAGCTATAGGCATTGGCGGCGGCGGCTCCAATGCCATTACCCGTATGGTCCGCGAAGGCATTAAGGGCGTTGACTTCATCGCCATGAACACCGACGGACAAGCCCTGGCTCTAGCCGAAGCTCCTACCAGAATTCAACTGGGTGAGAAATTGACCAGGGGTCTGGGGGCCGGCGGTGATCACAAGGTTGGAGCCAAGGCAGCGGAAGAAAGCTGCGACATAGTTGAAGAGATCGTTCAAGGCGCTGATATGGTGTTTATTGCTGCTGGCATGGGCGGTGGCACAGGCACGGGTGGCATTCCCGTAGTTGCTGACGTAGCCAAAAAGAGTGGTGCCCTCACCATCGGTGTGGTGACCAAACCCTTTGCTTTCGAAGGCATGCATAGAAGAGAAGTAGCCGAGGAGGGATTGGTCCAGCTGAGCAACAAGGTTGATACACTTATAATCATACCCAACGATCGTATTCTTCAGCTTTGCGATGCCAAGACAACTGTGGACAACGCCTTCAGAATGGCTGACGATGCTCTCCGTCTGGGAGTTCAGGCTATCTCCGAAGTAGTTACCGTCCCTGGACTTATCAATCTGGACTTCGCTGATATTAAATCGGTAATGAAAGACTCCGGCCCAGCCTGGATGTCTGTGGGTAGGGCCAGCGGGCAAAGTCGCGCTGCCGAAGCGGCCAAGGCGGCTATGGCCAGTCCTTTGCTCGATGTATCCATAAACGGAGCCACAGGGGTGCTATTCAATATTACTGGTGG
>CAZLCQ010000034.1:0-8917 GCA_964557995.1 uncultured Dehalococcoidales bacterium | reverse complement strand
CACGTTCTTGGTAAGAACGGGGTCACCAGTTCGAATCTGGTTGTGGGCTTTGAAACAAAAGGAGGTTTAGATGGCTAAGAAAGTTTATGAGCGCGTGAAACCGCATATCAATGTGGGCACCATAGGGCATGTCGACCATGGAAAAACCACGTTGACCGCAGCCATGACCCAGGTATTAGCCAAAGCGGGTACTGCACAATTCCGCGCGTTTGATACCATAGATAACGCCCCTGAAGAAAAAGCTCGTGGGCTGACGATTGCCATTTCCCATATCGAGTATGAGACCGAGAAGCGCCATTATTGCCACGTTGACTGTCCCGGGCATGCTGACTATATCAAGAACATGATAACGGGAGCTGCTCAGATGGATGGTGCTGTTTTGGTGGTTGCTGCGGATGACGGTCCGATGCCGCAGACCAGGGAACACATCCTTTTGGCCCGTCAGGTCCAGGTTCCTCGCATAATGGTGGCCCTTAACAAGGTGGACCTGGTGGACGACCCGGAGCTGTTGGACCTGGTGGAGATGGAGGTAAGAGATTTGCTGAAGAAGTACCAGTTCCCCGGGGATGAACTTCCTGTCGTGCGAGTGAGCGCTCTGAAGTCTCTGGAGTGTGGCTGTGGCAAGAGAGATTGCGAGTGGTGCGGCCGGATATGGAAATTGGTGGATGCTATAGATGAGTATATTCCCTTGCCCGTGAGGGAGAAAGACAAACCATTCTTGATGCCGGTGGAAGACGTATTCAGTATCAAAGGGCGGGGTACCGTGCCTACAGGCCGGGTGGAACGTGGCACGGTCAAAGGCGGTGACGAAGTAGAGATAATAGGACTAAAGGAAACAAGGAAGACGGTAGTGACCAGCCTGGAAATGTTCCACAAGACTATGAATGAAGCAGAGTCAGGGGATGCCATCGGACTCCTATTGCGGGGAGTGGAACGTGATGACATAGAGCGGGGTCAGGTTGTGGCAAAGCCAGGGTCGGTCACTCCTCATACGGAAGCCGAAGTTGAGGTGTACATCTTGACCAAGGAAGAAGGCGGCCGACACACACCATTCTTTAACGGTTACAAGCCCCAGTTCTACATCAGAACTCTGGATGTGACAGGCGAAATAAGTCTTCCTGAGGGCGTAGAGATGGCTATGCCCGGTGATAGCCTGGCTCACATGAAAATCAAGACCATTTCTCCTGTAGCTATGGAGGAAGGGCTACGCTTTGCTATCAGGGAAGGGGGCAGAACAGTCGGGGCTGGTGTCATCGTCAAGGTTATTGCCTGAATATTAACTACTGAGCGTTTTGCAGACTTTTGAATAAACGTGGCTAAGAAAAAGGGCGATCTACGCATAATTATCCATCTGGCTTGCAGTCAATGCTTGCGGAGAACATATACTACGACGAAGAACAAGAAGAATGATTCGCAGCGACTGGAACTGAACAAGTATTGTCCTCATTGTCGCGGCTATGCTCTTCACAAAGAAACAAAGTAACTCATGACAACTCGCGCCAACAGAACAGCTACCAAATCCGGTCCAGAGAAGAAATCAAGGTTCCATTTCTTCGTTGAGGTGATCGCTGAGCTGCGGAAAGCACACTGGCCAACCAGGCAGGAGGCTCTGAGACTGAGTGGTGTGGTGCTGGTCGTGATTGTCGCGGTGGGGCTTCTCTTGGGTGTTTTGGACCTGGGTTTTACGAGACTGTTCTTGCTGCTAGGTGGTTAGGGTAGATGATGGACGGTGAATGGTATCTATTATACGTCTCTTCTGGTCACGAAGAACAAGCCCGAAGGAACCTGGAGCAGCGTATTAAGTATATGGATGTGGGGGACAAGATATTTGATGTGGTGATACCCACAACCAAAGAGATTGAAATCAAGGCTGGAAAGCGACATACGATGACCAAGAAGGCCTTCCCGGGTTATATCATGGTAAATATGAAGCTAGATGAGCATAGCTGGGATATAGTACGCAATACCCCGGGCGTGGCTGGGTTCGTGAGCGCTGGTACCAAACCCGTTCCTTTGCCTGAACCGGAGGCGGATGTCATCCTGCGACGGATGGAGGAAGCCCCTACTGAAGTCAAGATGACTTTTAAGGAAGGTGATAGTGTACGGGTGACGGCTGGGCCTTTTATTGACTTCATCGGCAAGGTGGAGCAACTTCATCTGAATAAAGGTAAGGCAATAGTCTTGCTATCACTCTTCGGCCGGGAAACACCCGTAGAGTTGGACCTCCTCGGGATAGAAAGGATATAACACGTCTGGACTAGAAGCTCATAGCGCAATGAAAGAGAGCAGTAGTAATGGCTAAGAAGGTTAAAGCAATTATTAAGCTACAGATACAGGCAGGCAAAGCTACTCCAGCACCGCCTGTGGGGCCGGCTTTGGGGCAACATGGTATTAATATCATGGGTTTCTGCAAGGAATACAATGAAAGAACGGCTGCTCAAGAAGGTTTCATTATCCCTGCTGAGATAACTGTATACGAAGATCGCTCCTTCATCTTTGTGACCAAGATGCCGCCTGTTTCTGACTTGTTGCGGCGCGCTCTGGAAGTAGAGAAAGGCAGCGGTAAGGCCGGGACTGAGACAATAGGCAAGATAGGCAAAGATAAGCTTCAGGAGATCGCGCGGACCAAAATGAAGGACCTCAATACAACCGATGTTGATCAGGCAGTAAAGATTGTCGCCGGCACAGCTCGGAGTATGGGAGTTGAGGTAGAATAGACTGAAATTCTCACGAGTCCGCAGAATTTCGAGGTACTAACAAGTGGCAAAGCACGGTAAGAAATATCAGGAAGTCAGTAAACTCACAGATGAGTCAAAGAGCTATTCCCCCGAGGAGGCAATCGAGCTAGCTAAGAAGGCTGTCTACGCCAAATTCGATGAGACCGTTGAGCTCCATTTGAGGATGGGAGTTGATCCTCGCAGCGCTGACCAACAGGTGCGCGGCGTAATTCTCTTGCCTAACGGATTGGGGAAAAAGACACGTGTGCTCGTCTTCACTCAGGGTGAGGGAGTGAAGTTGGCTCAAGAAGCAGGTGCTGACTATGCGGGAGCGGAAGAGCTTATTAAGCAGATTGAAGACGGCTGGCTTGAGTTTGATGTGTCTATTGCTACCCCTGATGTGATGCCCAAGGTGGCCAAGCTTGGTCGTATCTTAGGGCGGCGAGGCCTGATGCCGAATCCTAAGTCCGGAACTGTGGTACAGGCTCAAGACCTGCCTCGGGTTATAGGCGAAGCTCGCAAAGGCCGGGCAGAATTTCGTTTGGACAGGACAGCTATTATCCACTTACCGATCGGCAAGATCAGTTTTGACAAGGAGAAACTCCTGGAGAACCTGGCGGCAGCCGTCGAGACTATTGTCAGAGCGAAGCCCAGTGGGTCCAAGGGGCAATACATCAGAAGTGCGTTTCTGTCCACTTCCATGGGGCCAGGATTCAAACTGGACATTTCGTCACTACTTGCCGTGTCGGGTGTCCCGAGCCGGTAACCTAGCGGCAGGCCGGGAAATTCCGTAAACCCATGTACTGAAGGAAGCTGTTGTATTGATGCCTGTGCCTCCCAGCAGTGATACAAATGGTATTCGACATATCGATTTGAATCCAAACAGAACTCAACGAATGAAAGCTCTGACGGTCTTCATCTCCGTGCACCACGGCAATACTGAAAAGGTCGCCAGGAACATGGCAAACATCCTCGATGCTGATTTGGTACAGGTGAAGGAAGCGGATGCCACTGTGCTTGAGGGGTATGACTTGATTGGTTTTGGCTCAGGGATTTATTTCGGCAAACATCATAAAAGCCTTCTAGGTTTTGTCGATAAGCTGCCCGTGGAAAAAAAATTAGAAGGCATTCATTTTTTCCACGAGCGGGCTGAGGAAAATACCGTTTGTCCACGATTTCGATAAGCCACTGCGGAAAAAACTGCAACGGAAGGGCTTCGATATTGTGGCTGAATTCTCTTGCCGGGGACTTGATACGTACAGGGCAACTGGGCTCGTTGGTGGAATAAACAAGGGCCAACCTAATGCCCAAGATTTAAAACAAGCAGAAGACTTCGCCAGAGGCCTCAAAGATTCTCTGCAGTCATATCTCAACTAGACATTGCCGCCCGATTAACGGCTCACCAGCCGTTTGCCCAGTTCTTCAGCTTCCCGCATCAATGCTCTATTGTTTGCGATCTCACCGGCCTCTGTTGCGCTGCCGTACACCATACCAGCGATCTTTGAGCCTGTGTAACGGAAGGCATCTTGAAATGTACGCAACGCGTTAACACACCCGGATCTGACCGGATCAGCATCCCCGTAACTCATTGCGATAGCGATTCGTTTGCCCGCAAAAGGATTCTCTGCATAAGCAGTGAGCGCGTAACAGCGATCCATAAATATCTTTGTCTGAGCGGACATGGTAAACCAATAGACCGGGCTGGCAATCACCCAGGCGTCTGCCTTTATTAACTTTGGGTAGATTTCCTGCATGTCGTCTTTGATCGCGCATCCTCTGCTATCCTGTTTCTTGCAGGTATCACAGCCCCGGCAGGGACTCATTTTTAGGCCATGAAGAAACAGAGTCTCCACTTCTGCGCCGGCCGATTTTGCCCCGCGCGAAATCCGGGCTGCTAACGTAGAGCTGTTTCCTTTCCTCCTTGGACTACCTAAAATGACTAGTACCTGCTCAGTCTTTGCTTTGTTTGCCAACGCTGTTGCCTCCTAAATGATATTCAGATAACTATTCGCATTTGCTGACTGTGATTTCCGTCCCTGCGGCCACCTTTCTTAATATTGTGGCATCCCCGATGACTTTGCCGAACACAGTGACCGGGCTGGCCGGGCGAATTTGGTCTCTCTGACTCACAGGGGTGGGACCGAAGAAGATGCAGAACGCATTGCCGTCAGGCCAGTACCCCAAATCTCCGATGCTCACCACTTCTTGTCCGGCCTCTAGCTGAAGGCTGAGCGGAATCGAGAAGTATATTTCGTCTCCCCAAAGACTGGCCTGGCTTCGAATAGGCAACGCTTCCCAGATTGCTTGAGCCGTCGCGGTATTATTCAGCTCAGCTTCTGCCTCAATTGCTCCTGCGGTTATTCGAATTCTCTTTCCCATGGTGGTCCACCTTACGGAAGAGTGCATTATACTATGAGCAGGTGGCAGCCGCCAGTTGTCAGACAGGACAGCCCAGGGTAATAAGGTCACTTGTCTGAGAACAGTGATTCAGCGGCTGGGGTGTGTGCTGGCCTTGTGCTTTCTGTCAATGGTGAGGTACCATTCTACTTGAGTGCTCTACGTGGGATGCTTGAATATGAGCGTAGAGGCAATCCCTTACTAGGGGGTGAAAATGAAAGTAGCCAAAGTGGAGGAGATGAGAACCCTGGACAGGCGCGCTACGGAGGAATTCGGCATTGCCGAAGATCTCCTGATGGAGAACGCCGGGCAGGCAGTGTACTTCGTCATGCTACAAGAACTCGGCATGAAGGACAAGAGATTCGTGGTCTTCTGTGGAGGTGGTAATAATGGTGGGGATGGACTTGTTGTCGCCAGGAAGATTCACTCCAATGGCGGGGAGGTGAAGGTCTTTCTTCTGGACGACGAAGCTAAGTTTAAGGGGGCGGCAAAAAGGAACTTTGAAATAGTATCTAGGATGCCCATAGAGATGTCCAGAATCAGCTCAATTGACTCCGTAATACCTGAGCTCTTTGATTGTGACGCCATCGTGGATGCCATATTTGGTACGGGTCTTGTCCGCAAGGTCAGCGGGATCTACAAAGAGGTAATTCAACTGATAAATGAGAGCCAGAGTACAGTATTCAGCGTGGATATTCCTTCCGGCATAAACGGCAATACTGGGGAGGTGATGGGGGTGGCAGTAGAAGCAGATTATACCGTGGCATTCGGGCTTCCCAAGTTGGGGAACATGCTTTATCCGGGTTACCAACACTGTGGAAAGCCATACGTTTCACACATATCTTTTCCACCCGCCCTCTATGATTCCGAGTCTATGAAAACAGCAATCAATAGTCCGGCAGAGCTCCCGGAAAGAGCCAAAGACACCCACAAGGGCGACTACGGAAAAGCTCTCTTTATCGCCGGCTCTTCGAGCTACTTTGGTGCGCCATACTTTTCTGCTCTGTCTTTCCTCAAAGCTGGAGGCGGGCTTTCTTACCTGGCAGCACCCGGATCCGTCTCACCATTCATAGGCAGCAAAGGAAGCGAGATTGTCTTTGTACCTCAGAAAGAGACGACCTCAGGAAGCATATCCCTGGAAAACAAAGATGAGCTTCTGGAGTTTTCCCAAGTAGTGGATATGGTGATTCTGGGTCCGGGCCTTTCATTGGCCAGCGAGACACAGGAGCTGGTGCAGAAACTGGTCCCCAAAGTCGACAAGCCTCTGCTCATAGATGGCGACGGAATTACCGCTATTGCTGGAGACTTGAAAAAAATGAAAAAGAGAGAAGCACCGACGATACTTACACCTCACCTGGGCGAGATGTCTCGAATTGCCAAAATGGACATAGGCGAGATAAACAAAAACAAGATAGATGTTTTGCAGCGCATGACAAAGGAACTCAATGCCATAATCGTTCTAAAGGGAGCCCATTCGCTGATAGGCTATCCTGACGGCACTGTGTTCATCAACGTGAGCGGCAACTCGGGCATGGCTACGGCCGGGAGCGGCGACGTCCTGACGGGAACCATCGCAGCCATGTATGGCCTGGGGTTACCTCTTGAGGATGCTGTGAGGATGGGTGTATTCATGCACGGATTTTCGGGCGATATTGCGGCTGTAGATAAAGGCGAGGATGGGATAACTGCGCAGGACATAATGGACTACCTCCCCGAGACGATGAAGCTTTACAGAGACAACTTCAGCGAAGTTTCCGAAAACCTTTACGAAAGTATTTTCGTAGTGTGAGAGCGTATCGGGACTACCTGGAGCGCACTGCAGGTATAACATGAAGGCGGCTTCATGCTTTGCTGCCTAAGGAGAATGAAAGTGGAACGATGAGGGCGATGGTGCTGGAGAGGATCTCATCGGTCGAGGAAAAACCTCTGAAGCTGGTGGATTTGCCTAAACCTAGTCCCGGGCGGGATCAAATCGTGGTTAGAATTTCTGCCTGCGGGGTCTGCCATACGGAACTTGATGAAATTGAAGGCCGGGTCGCTCCTTCTCGATTTCCCATGATTTTGGGTCATGAAATTGTGGGCAGGGTGGAGAACTTGGGGTTAGCAGTTAAGAAATTCAAAGAGGGCGATAGAGTGGGGATTGCATGGATCAACTGGGCTTGCGGGAAGTGCTCATTTTGCGTCAAAGACGAAGAAAACCTCTGTGACACTGCGAAATGGACTGGGAAGGATGCCGGTGGGGGCTATGCCGAATACACCGTGGTGTCGGAGGACTTTGCCTACCCGATTCCCGAAGAGTTTACCGATGTGGAGGCTGCTCCGCTTTTGTGTGCCGGGGTCATTGGCTACCGCGCCTTAAGGCTCTCGGGTATGGAAGATGGCGAAGTGTTGGGACTTTACGGTTTCGGTGCATCCGCTCATATTGTGATTCAAGTTGCCAAACATAGATATCCGAAAGGCAGAGTCTTCGTCTTTACCCGACCTCACCAGAAAGAACACCAGGATTTGGCCAGGAAATTGGGGGCAGACTGGATTGGGGCCACGGGTGACACGTCCCCGGAGAAGCTCGATTGTGCCATCGACTTCACTCCTGTAGGAGAGCCGGTGCGTGAGGCGTTAAGGAATCTACAAAAAGGAGGAAGGGTGGTCATAAATGCTATTCGCAAGGTGACGTCTATACCGGAACTAGATTATACCGAGCATCTCTGGTACGAGAAGGAAGTGAAAAGCGTTGCTAACGTGACCAGAAGGGATGCTCAAGAGTTTCTGCCCTTGGCTGCCGAAATTCCCATTATCCCCGAAACCCGGGAGTTCAAATTAGAAGAGGCCAACGAAGCCTTAGTTCTGCTTAAGGAGGGGAAGATCCGCGGGGCAGGAGTCCTCAAGATAGCTGAATGACGAAAATCAGAGGCCTGGTAGTGAACAGAAAGGACGGCTCAGGATGATACGAGATTTGGTGTTGAAGAACAGGAGCTACCGGCGTTTTCATGAGGAAGTTGACATAACGCCTGAGAATCTGAGAGAACTTGTTGACCTTGCCCGGGTCTCGGCATCGGCAATGAATGCCCAACCGCTTAAATACATCCTTTCCTGCGACCGTCAGAAGAATTCACTGATATTCCCGCATCTGGTCTGGGCTACTTTTCTCAAGACATGGCCTGGACCCGCGGAAGGGGAACGAGCATCGGCGTACGTTGTCATTGTGGGGGACAACGAGATAAGCCGGTTTTGGGATTACGACGCTGGGATAGCGGCCCAGAGTATCCTGCTGGGGGCGACTGACAACGGTCTGGGTGGCTGCATGATCGCCAATATACGAAGAGAAGGTCTTCGTAAGGCTTTGAAGATAGCGGAGCGATACGAGATATTGCTTGTTCTGGCTCTGGGCAAGCCCAAAGAGAAGGTAGTGATAGAAACCGTGGGAATTGGCGGAGATACTAAGTACTGGCGTGATAGTGAATGGGTGCATCATGTGCCCAAGCGCCCTCTCGACGAAGTGATCATCGGTTAGCTGATGCCCGGCAATACTATCTTGTGCACAGATGCGGAAATCAGAATACCGCTGAGATGAGAGCTGAGCCAGCGGTTCAGTAGCGGGTGTATAATACAGTATCCGGAATAAATCGTTGGGCTACGCTGCCCCGAGAATTCCTGGGATGTCACTTGCAACAGAGAAAGCCGGCGATGCGTCAGCAAGTATTGGAACGAGGACATCTTATTCCAATCTGGACCGCTGTTTTCGAAGCGAAGAAAGCTTCGTCAGGAAGGAGATAGCTTATGGAGGTTAGGCTTAATACACATGG
>CAZLCQ010000033.1:1700-9134 GCA_964557995.1 uncultured Dehalococcoidales bacterium | reverse complement strand
CCAATCGGGGCGAGAGGACTTGAACCTCCGACCTCAGCGTCCCGAACGCTGCGCGCTACCAGCTGCGCTACGCCCCGTCGTCTGTGGTATTATATGATGTTTATCCATAGAGGACAAGGATGAAGTATTGCGTCTTAATAATCGACGGAGCAGCAGGTTGGCCACTGGCTGCTCACGGTGGCAAGACTTGTCTGGAGCTAGCGCGCACTCCAAACCTAGATGCTATGGCCGAGGCAGGCATTGTCGGGCTGGTTCGCACTGTACCGACGGGGATGGAAGCCAGCAGTGCCTGTGCCTGCATGTCCGTGTTGGGCTACGACCCTCAAGTATATTATCGGGGGCGGAGCGCCATCGAGGCTCATGGCATGGGTGTTCCCGTTGACGAAGGAGAGGTTGTTTTTCGCTGCAATCTGGTGGGCGTCCGCGACGGGACGATGTGGAGCTACAGTTCCGGACATATTAGTACCAGCGAAGGTCAACACCTTGTTGCTACTTTGAATGACAGACTTGGTAGCGATAACGTGCATTTTTGTCCTGGAGTCGGCTATAGACATTTATGCAAGATAAAAGGGAGGGAAGATACCCTCTTGGCTAGATGTACCCCACCGCACGACATTCCTGACAAGGCCATATCCGGGTTTCTTCCTGAGGGACCTGGAAGCGACTTGTTGAGAGAGCTCATGGCACGCTCTGAGCTTGTGCTTCGTGACCATCCTGTGAATGCAGAACGAAGAGCACGCGGTGATATTCCCGCCACCATGATCTGGCTCTTCTGGAGCAGTGGTAAGATTCCCGCTATGCCGGCGTTCAGAGAAGTCTATGGCCTTGATGCTGCCGTGATATCCGGAGTCGATATTGTGAAAGGTCTAGCTCAGATGACTGGACTCACAGTATTAGATGTTCCTGGTGTTACCGGTGATATGAACAACGACTATGTGTCTCAGGCTGTTGGCACTCTGGAAGCACTTCAGCAATATGACATGGTGGTTGTTCACGTAGAGGCAACGGATGAGGCAGCTCACGCCGGTTTAATCAAGGACAAAATAGAGGGTATTCAGCAGGCGGATGAACAGATTGTGAATCGGCTTCGTTCTTGGGATGAGGAAGCTCTTCGCGTGCTGATTTTGCCCGACCACGCCACACCTGTCGAGACTAAAACCCATGTTGGTGACGCCGTTCCGTTCGTACTCTGGGGACCAGGATTCAAACCTGGCGGCGCGAAGAGATTTACCGAAGCTGAGGCCAAAGGGACAGGTGTTTTGGTCGAACAAGGACATAACATTATGCGCAGGCTAATGGAGTAAGTAGAGGTGGAGAGATGGCACTGATAGTCCAAAAGTATGGTGGCAGCTCGGTTGCTGACGCTGACAAAATCAAGAATGTCGCCCGGCGCGCTGCCAAAGCCAAAGATGAAGGAAATCAAGTGGTGGTTGTCGTTTCCGCCATGGGAGCTACAACCGATGACTTGATAAAGTTGGCTTATCAGATCAGTGAACAGCCCACCGACAGGGAGTTCGATGTCTTATTGTCTACCGGGGAGATAGTCTCCAGCACCCTGCTGGCCATGACATTGGGGAGTCTAGGTTACAGGGCAATTAGCCTCACTGGCGCTCAGGCGGGCATACATACCGACTCCAGTTACAGCCAGGCTCGGATTCTCCGGGTTGACACGAAACGGGTGATCGGTGAGTTGAAGAAAGGAAATATTGTCATTGTAGCTGGATTTCAAGGAGTGAGCGGAAGAAGGGATATCACCACCCTGGGTCGGGGCGGTTCTGATACGACGGCGGTTGCTCTGGCTGCTAGTCTCGGTGCTGAGGTATGCCAGATATTCACCGACGTTGAAGGCGTCTATACCGCCGACCCTCGTCTTGTTCCCGAGGCAAAGAAGTTAAAGGAAGTCAGCTATGAAGAGATGCTGGAACTGGCTGCCTACGGAGCCAGGGTAATACACAATCGAGCAGTGGAACTGGGCTGGTTATACAACGTGCCCATATTAGTGGCCTCAAGCTTCAGCGACAGTTCAGGCACGATTATTTGCAAGGAGGCTTCCATGGAAGTAAAAAACAAAGTAAGCGGTATTGTTCATGATACCAATGTGGCAAAAGTCACCGTGGTGGGAGTTCCCGATCATCCTGGCATTGCTGCATCAATATTCGATGCCCTGGCGAGAGCCAACATAAGTATAGATACAATTGTCCAGAACGCCAGCATCAATAGCATCACCGATCTCACATTCACGGTGGCCCGGACTGATTCACTCAAGGCGATGTCGATTGTGGAACCAGTGGCCAAATCCGTGGGTAGCAAGCAATGTGTTACCGACTCTACGTTGGCCAAAGTCAGCATTGTAGGCACTGGCATGCAGAATACACCAGGCTATGCTGCCAGAATGTTTCGCGCTCTCTACCAGCACAGTATCAACATCCAGTTAATTACTACGTCTGAGATACGGATAACCTGCATTATTTCCGAAGACAAAGTCAGGGATGCCATTCGCGCGCTGCATCAAGCCTTCGAGTTGGAGAAGTAAACTTGACAATTTCGACCTGACATCATTAACTAATGAGTTCTATGGAGATGTATATAGCCTCTTACCGGCAGGAAAAGGAGGAGAAAGCTCGATTAAGGCAGCGGCTGAGCAAGGAAGCCGTTGATCTGGCCCTTCAGGGGAAATGGGAGGAGGCGGAAGTGACAAACAGGGACATAATTGAGAAATTCCCCTCGGATGTCGAGGCCTATAATCGCCTTGGGCGAGCGCTGACGGAGCTCGGTCATTTTGATGCGGCCAAGGAAGCTTATCTTAAGGCTCTGCAGCTTGCCCCTGGGAATGCTATTGCCAAGAAAAACCTTGCCCGTCTAACCGGTCTCTCCGAGTCTACGGCGACCTTGAAGAAGAGCCGTCAAAAGACTCCAACCTCGAAGGCTCGGGCTCGAGGTGTTGCCATTGACCTTTTCATAACTGAGGTAGGGAAGGCTGGAGTGGTGAACCTTCACAGTGTGGCTCCAGTCGAAGCCTTAGCTAAGTTGGGATTCGGTGACCAGGTACACCTGAAAGAAGAGAAACAGCGCCTGGTTGTAACAAGTGAAGACGGAGACTATCTGGGAGAGGTGGACCCCAGACAAGGATTGCGTCTGGTCAAATTAATGCGAGGTGGCAATAGATACGATGCAGCAATTCTCAATATAGAGGAAGGTAAAGTGCAAGTGATGATCAAAGAGATTTATCAACATCCCAGTCAAGTGGGACACCCATCGTTTCCTGTTAAGGCCACAGAGCATCTGCGCACCCGTATAAAAGAAAGCCTTCTCAGACGAGGAATCATTGCCGACGAAGGCGAACTTATACCGGAGTCCGAGTATCTTGAGGAGGAAGAAGAACTCGGCCCCGAAGGGGAGTCTTTGCCCGAGGGGTTTACGGTCATCGGTGAAGATGGCGAAAGAGGAATTGAGATTTGATGGAAGCGGCAATAGTAAAGCCTATCGATATCGAACAGGAGATGAAAAGCTCCTATCTAGACTACGCTATGAGCGTTATCATCTCTCGAGCCCTGCCGGATGTGCGTGATGGCTTGAAGCCGGTACAGCGACGCGTTCTGTACTCAATGGACAACTTGGGGCTTCGATATAACAGTCCTTACAAGAAGAGCGCCCGCATTGTCGGTGAAGTCATGGGGAAATATCACCCTCATGGAGATTCTCCGATATACGAAGCCATGGTACGCATGGCTCAGGATTTCTCTCTGAGATATCCCTTGGTGGATGGACAGGGCAATTTTGGCAGCGTTGACAATGATCCTCCGGCCGCAATGAGGTATACCGAAGCTCGTTTTTCCAGAATTGCCGAGGAAATGTTAGTTGACATCGAAAAGAATACCGCCGACTTCGTTCCCAATTTCGATGACTCTCTCCAAGAACCTTCGATCTTGCCCGCCAGACTGCCTAATTTGCTGGCCAACGGTTCTTCGGGCATAGCCGTGGGAATGACCACCAATATTCCTCCTCATAACCTGGGCGAGATATGCGACGCCGTTGTCTGCCTAATCGATAACCCCGAAGCTACTGCAGAAGAACTGCTGGAGCTGGTCAAAGGCCCCGATTTCCCCACCGGCGGGATAATCTGGGGAAAGGGTGGCATAGACAACGCCTACACTACAGGTCAAGGAAAGATTGTACTTCGAGCTAAAGCCAGAGAACTGACCACAAAGACAGGCAAGAGACAAATAGTGGTTACTGAACTTCCCTATCAGGTAAACAAAGCAGCTTTGGTAGAGAAAATAGCCGAGCTGGCCAAAATGAAGAAAATCTCGGGGATAGCCGAGGTGCGTGATGAGTCCGACAGAGAAGGCATGCGCATTGTCGTCGAAATCAAAAGGGAAGCACAACCTCGACAGGTGCTTAATAACCTCTACAAATATACCACGATGCAGTCTTCCTTCTACATCAATATGGTTGCCTTGGTTGACGGGCAACCCAAGTTAATTAACCTTAAGGAGGCGCTAACTTCTTACATTGACTTTCGTTTTCAGGTCATTACCAGGAGGTCTCAGTTTGAACTCAAGAAGGCAAAGGATAGGGCTCATATCCTCGAAGGCTTCAGAATCGCCCTGAGCAATCTGGAGCAGGTAATCAAGATTATTCGACAGTCTCAAACCGTAGAGGCCGCTCGTGCCAATTTGATGACAGCTTTTACTATGTCACAAATTCAAGCGCAAGCTATCCTTGATATGCCACTACGCAGACTGGCTAAATTGGAGCAAGACAAAATAACTGAGGAATATGCCGCTGTCATAAAGAACATCTCTTATCTGGAAGACTTGCTGGCTAACCCGCGTAAAGTGTTCTCACTGGTTGCCCAAGATGCTGAGGAGCTCAAATCCAATTATCGTGATCCTCGGCGGACGGTTGTGAAAGCGGAGGAAATTGAGGAATTCCGTACGGAAGACCTTGTCCCTCACGAGGCAATGGTGGTCACCTTGACCAACAAGGGGTTCATCAAAAGGATACCGGCCAACACTTACCGCCTGCAACACCGCGGAGGCAAAGGCATCATCGGAATGGTGACCCGGGGCGGCGATACGGTGAGCCACATCTTGGTGACGGATACACATGATAATCTCCTCTTCTTCACCAGCACTGGCAAGGTTTATTGTCTTAAATGCTACGAGGTTCCCGAGGATTCCTCCCGCACAACCAAGGGGATAGCCATGGTGAATCTACTGCCTATTAACCTGGAAGACGAAGTGACTGTGTTACTATCCATCCCGAGCTTTCCTGCCAACAAGTTCCTGTTGATGACCACCAAAGGTGGCGTCATCAAGAAGACTGCCCTGAGCGCATTCGCTTCGATAAGGAGGAATGGCATCATTGCCATGGGGTTAAGAAATAAGGATAGACTGACCTCAGCCAGCGTAGTCGCCGACGAAGATGAGGTCATTTTGGTGAGTCGGAACGGGAAGGCTATTCGTTTTCAGGTCAAAGCCTTGAGGAGAGCATCCCGAACTAGTGGGGGCGTTCGGGGAATTCGTCTTGAGGACGATTACGTTGTTGGTATGGGAATCGTCCTTCCCGACGCCTATGTCCTCACAGTGACCGAGAAAGGGTTTGGCAAGCTGACCCCGATAAAGAACTATCCGGTTCACAATAGGGGAACCAAGGGGGTGAGAACGTACAGGGTCAATCCGAAGACGGGTAACCTAGCTTTGTCCAAGCTTGTGTCCGCGCAGGGCTCCCTTGTGATGTTATCAACCAAAGGAAACGTGGTAAACATCCCTATGGGGCAGGTCTCGATTCAGAGCAGGAACGGCCGGGGAGCTAGGCTAATGAGCCTAGCCGAAGATGATACTGTGGCTTCAGCCACCTGGGTTCTGCGACAGAGTTGAATCTTACAGAATCAGCTTTAGCCTCTTTCCAAAAGTACAGAATCCACAAGCTAAACAACTATGAGTTGGGGATTGAAAGAGCAGGATTTCAAGTGAGATGGCAAACATCTTTCGAGAATTAGCATTGACCTTCGTCCCTCTTTTCGTCGCCATGGACCCCGTGGGCAATTTGCCTATCTTTCTCGCCTTGACACAAGAAGGAACAGCCACGCATCGCAAAAAGACTGCGAATTTGGCTACGCTCACTGCTTTCGGTGTAGGTCTACTATTTGTCGCTGTCGGCAAAGCTGTTCTTTCGCTTCTGGGCATCGAGGTGACTGACTTCTTAATGGCTGGTGGCATCATTTTGCTAGTTCTAGCCATCAGGTATCTAATCACCGGCAAGGCTCTAGAAATCGGTGACGTGTCAGTCTCCGAGACGATAGGGGTTGTGCCTCTGGGCACTCCTCTGGTAGTCGGGCCGGCCGTGCTTGCCGCCTTGCTACTGCTGATGGGGCAGCATCATATCGCCATCGTATTGTCTTCTTTCGTCCTCAACCTCGTAATACAGTGGGCGCTTTTCAGACAGGCAACTCGAATTGTGGCTTTTCTGGGACAGACTGGTGTGAGTGCGATATCCAAGGTGATCATGCTACTTCTGGCTGCCATCGCCGTGAAGATGATTCGAGAAGGCATCTTGACAATTCTGGGTTGAGGCCGAATGGTTCAGTCGGGTGCTGACCTTCCCGTTCCGCTTCGGATGGAAAAATAGGGAGCAGTACAACTTGACCACGCAACGAAACACTCCTCCAACTCTCATCACTCTGCCTCTGACTACTATGCTCGCCGCAGCGCAGAAGGAAGCGAAGAGCCTCCATGCCACCAGAGCGGACTTCACAAGGCGGGAGCGTCTGCTCACTTGCCAAAGCGCACAGCGGCGAAGCGCCCCAGGAAGCTATTGACATATCCGTAATACGTGATATAGATTTAATGCAAGGAGGTGAATATGTTTTGCTCTAAGTGTGGTGCGGAAAATCCGGCGGGGGCTAAGTTTTGCTCTAAGTGTGGTGCCGAGCTTGATGTTGCAGCAACGCCGACTGAAGGTGTGGCTAGGCCAGAAGCGGAGAGTAGCACAGGTTTGTCAGCCAATGTGGCCGGGCTTCTGTGCTATGTACTTGGTTGGGTAACGGGAATAATATTCGTGGTGCTAGAGAACAAGAGCACCTTCGTCAAGTTCCATGCCTGGCAATCTATTATGACCTTCGGGGTATTAACAGTGGCCCAGCTTGCCCTAGGTTGGATTCCCTTTGTTGGCTGGATCCTGCGAGTGCTTATTGGAATCTTGATGTTTGTCTTGTGGCTTATCCTTATTATTCAGGCGGGAACTGGCAAGATGTGGAAGGTGCCCTGGGCAGGCGACTGGGCTGAAAAGCAAATCAGCAAATAAGAGCTTCAAGAACTGGGTGCCCAAGCCCGATAAATCCGATAGCTACGATAGCTTTTTGGCGTAGCCACTGGAGAGTTTTGTCCCGGGAAATCCTGTCTTCGTTATGTCGCAGTCCCAAAAGCAGCC
>CAZLCQ010000033.1:0-1600 GCA_964557995.1 uncultured Dehalococcoidales bacterium | reverse complement strand
TACAAGGTATATATCATAGACGAAGTCCACATGCTTACCGAGGCAGCCTGCAATGCTTTGCTAAAGACACTTGAAGAACCGCCGCCGCATGTCATTTTTGTTTTGGCTACCACGGAAGCACACAAGGTGTTACCCACCATAGTGTCGCGATGTCAGCGGTTCAATTTCCACCGGTTGCGCCAGCCCGACATAGTGGATAAGCTCAAGCTAATATGCAAGAATGAGAAGATCCACATCGAGGCACCCTCGCTGGAGCTCATTGCTCGTGCTGCTACTGGGAGCCTTCGCGATGCCGAAAACATCTTGCAGCAGATGATTGCTTACTACGGCAATCGAATTGAGCTTGATCAGATTCAAGCTGAATTAGGTATGGGCTGGGATTCACGAGTTAGAGAGCTAGCACGATGTGTGGTCAGCAGGGATGTGGCTGCTGGGCTGAGAATTGTGAATAACCTCAATAGTGATGGCGTCGACCTTCGTCAGTTCAATTTGGGCTTGGTGGAATACCTCCGAGGATTGTTGCTCGTTAGATCCGGATGTGGAGAGGCGTTGGATGTCACCAGCGAAGATTTGGCTGAAATGAGCAGCCTGACCACCAACGCTCCGATGGATTATCTGCTTAAAGCAGTTAAGTCTTTCTCTAGCATAGACTTTCGCAGTAACAATTACTCCGCTTTGTCCCTGGAAATGGCTTTGCTGGATTGTGCTCTGTCTTCACAGCCGGCAAAAGAGCAGCCAACCATGACTACACCTCCGGAGGTAGTAGATGCTCCTGAGATGACTGAGCCCCCCGACAGAACTGGGGCTGACATTCCTGTAGCAGTGAACCCTGACAGTGTCGGGACTGAGGATGGCAGCGAGGTTCCTACAGCAGTGGGTAGTTCTGACATTCCCGGCAAAGACGTTCCTCAGGACATTGATTACGTCCGTAGCCGCTGGAGGGAGTTCATTAGGTCCTTGCGAGGGGAGGGTTCCAGCGGCAACCTGGATGCTTTTTTGCGCAGCGCCTGTGACCCCGTAGATCTTGAGGATGATACATTAGTGTTGGGTTTCCGTTATCCCTTCCACAAAGAGAAGATCGAAGATGGCAAGTACCGACATCTGGTAGAAAAGAAGCTTAAGGAGGTCTTTGGTCGGCCCTACAAGGTACGGTGTGTTTTGATGGACTCCAAAAGGGAGGTCTCGTCCGAGGCAAGAACACAAAACCCGGTAATTAAGGCTGCGCTGGAAATGGGAGCCAGAATTAGCGAACAGGAGTCGTAACCTCGAGCAAACCCAAAGGAAAGGAATGACATGGACAAATCAATACTGCGTCAGGCCCAGCAACTTCAGGCAAAGTTGGCTAAAGCCCAGGAGGAACTGGGCAGCATGACTGTAGAAGCTACCAGCGGAGGTGGCGCTGTCAAAGTGGTGATGGATGGACACCAGAAGGTCCACTCCGTGGAGATATCTTCCGAGGTGATAGCAGCAGGAGATGTTGAGTTGCTGCAAGACCTGGTCATGACTGCCGTTAACGAGGCTGTTGCCAAGTCGCAAGAACTTGTTAACAAGCACCTCGGCAGTTTGACCGGTGGGCTCAATATACCGGGGCTACTTTAGT
>CAZLCQ010000032.1:0-9182 GCA_964557995.1 uncultured Dehalococcoidales bacterium | reverse complement strand
TCGAGGCTGAGACAAATATCGATAATGGGGCTTCAATAAGAGTTCTGGAGAAGAATAGCTTCATCTGTGCGGGCGCAGGATTAGAGCCCAATACAATCAGATTTGTCTACTGGTTCTGAATTCTTCTGGTACCCGCAAGCATCCAACGAACCATACATAGTGATAAGAGACTTTGAGTGATACATAGCATTCTGGTCGTGAGTTATCCAACAAGACAGGGAATTGTTGAAACATGATGTCCAAAACTGGGGCCCGGCCTTTTACTTATTCTTGCATGAGAGTTAAGCTGTAATTGTGAGCAATCTTAGGAAATATGGAGACCCACCCTTTGTTGTGGCGGTTGTTCATGGTGGTCCAGGTGCCCCTGGAGAAATGGCTCCGGTCGCCCGTGAGTTGTCCCAAATTGCTGGCGTTCTGGAACCACTACAGACTGCGGCCACAATTCAGGCGCAGGTAGAAGAGCTACGGGCTATCCTAGAAGATAACGCGAGTCTTCCGGTGACGCTGATTGGCTTCTCATGGGGCGCATGGCTTGGTTGTATTCTGGCCTCCTTTCATCCTGAGTTAATCAACAAACTCATTTTGGTCAGTAGTGGTCCCATCGACCAACAATATGCTTCTTCTGTAATGAAAACGCGATTACGACGGCTTCATGGTGTGGACAAGAAAGAAGCGGCGTCTCTATACCACGCGCTGGGTATTTCGGCTTCCTCCGATAACAATTACTGCGAGAGCCTTTCTCGGCTTAGCGAGCTGATATCCACGGCCGATTCATTCGACTTGCTGCCTGACGAAGGCGACAAAGTCCGATTCGATATGGACATATGCCGGACTGTCTGGAATGAAGCCAGCAGACTCAGAAGCAGCGGGCGCCTACTTGAAATTGTGCAGCATATCAAATGCCCCATACTTGCAATCCATGGCGACTACGACCCTCACCCAGCCAACGGGGTCAAACACCCACTCTCACGGGCCGTCAGGGACTTCCGGTTCGTCCTGTTGGAGAAATGTGGTCACTATCCTTGGCGGGAAAGACACGCACGAGACACGTTCTACCGCATACTTAATGCTGAGATCGAACAGCAATGAACGTCTAACTACAGGCGAACTGCGCAATCGTCCAGAAGGTGCCTTCCACGTAACAGAAGCCTGTTTTGTCACTTCATCGTGCAAACCATCGTCGGGTGATTTTTGCTGTCGCGAAGCTGGTTAGTTAGTCACCTTCGGAGAGAGATTCCTTCACCGTTCTCCTGAACGCGTCTCCGGTAAGAAGCACCCTTCACTGGCATTCGAGGCGGATGTCGGCTCTCATCCTCACCACTTCGCATTAATAGCTGCCGCGCGAGTCATTGACTGGACCAGAAGGCAGACGGACCCAAAACGGTTTATAATCAGTGTTTTGCACAGGGCATGAAAGAGTTATCTGGGAAAGCCACAAGCCCAATACGAAACGTCTTTCACCGATTTGAGCCTCAGGTATGGGTTATGGCTGGCGTTCAGCTTGTCATGGCAACCGGTTTCTCCATTTGCATACCGTTCCTAGCCCTATATCTTTATCAGGATAGAGGTCTTTCCTTGACCATGGTCGGACTGATCATCCTGGGCGCAGGGCTTTGCTCGGCCGTTACCCAGGCGTTTGGAGGAGCACTTTCCGACAGACTTGGTCGGCGCCCGGTTCTGATCATGGCTTCTTCGATAAGCGTATTCCTGTATTCAGGACTAGCTGTCCTTATCGGAATTTCAGCTCCAGTATGGGCTATTGCAATTGTCTACGCCGCTGGTCGGTCAGTGCTCACGATAACACGTCCCGTTATCTCAGCCATGGTGGCAGATTTCACCTCGAAGGAGAAGCTGACAGAGGCATATGGAATCCTTCGTATAGGAGCTAACGTAGGCTGGGCTGCTGGCCCTGCCCTAGGGGGATATCTGGCTGCTTTTGTGCCCTATGGCTGGCTTTTTGGGATTGCGGCTTTGGCCTGTGGCGTCGTTTTTCTCATTGTTTTTTTCTTTATTCACGAGTCTTCACACTGGGTGAGTAGAAGTGTGGGCTTTCGTAGCGTGCTTCCCCCTGCCGATGACCGGATTTTCCTTGCCTTTATAGGACTAAGTGTCCTGCTGTTCATAGCTATGGGGCAAATGGCCAGTACTTTATCCATCTTCGCCGTGGATATGGTTGGCTTTTCTACTTCCCAATATGGTCTATTACTCACCTTGAACGGCTTGATGGTGATCTTCTTTCAATATCCGATGACTCTTGCCCTCAGGCGGCTGGCGAAATACCGAGCTCTCATACTGGGGAGTCTGTTTTATGCGGTTGGCTATCTATCCTTAGGTTGGATTACGCAATTTGGATGGGCACTTGGAGCGATGGCGATAATTACGACAGGCGAGATCATACATGCTCCGATTACACTCTCAGTGATAGGAGAACTCGCGCCAAGCGACCAGAGGGGACGGTATATGGGATCTTTCGGCTTAAGCCAAACCGTAGGCATAGCAGTCGGTCCGCTGGTGGGAGGACTACTGCTTGATGCGTTCCCCTTGAATCCCGAACTCGTGTGGGCACCCATCGCCTCAATAGCGTTGATCGCTGCACTGGGTTACTACTGGTGGGGGCGCCGATTTCGGCTATAGTATCCGCGAAGCTGCTTGGTTAGTCACTTTCGGAGACAAAGTCCTTCAGTCTTCTCCTGAAAACATCTCTGGCCAGAAGGACCGTTCGCTGGCATCTGAGGCATTTAAGGCCGATGGCGGTGCCCACCCTCACCACTTCCCATTCATAGCTGCCGCAGGGATGCGCTTTGCGCAACCGGACCACATCAGCCAGCTTTATTTCTATAGTCATTAATCTGGTTGCGGATCTTCTCAGCTACGTTTCTAGCCGCCTGGGCAAAGTCCTTTCCCTTTGAGTCGTAAAGAATCTGCCTGGACACATTG
Organism: uncultured Dehalococcoidales bacterium; assembly: GCA_964557995.1. Lineage (GTDB taxonomy): Bacteria > Chloroflexota > Dehalococcoidia > GIF9 > AB-539-J10 > RBG-13-51-36. The sequence continues at coordinate 6,245 of CAZLCQ010000032.1, read as the reverse complement.
ATAATTGCCTTCTCGCCCCGGGCATCTACTCCGCAGCTGACTGCTGAGGCCAGGTCCCCTCCCTGGGCGCCAATGCCGGGAATGAGTAAAGGTATTTCGGGGCAAATCGAGCGAACTTTCTTTAGTTGCTCAGGATAGGTAGCCCCGACTACCAGGCCGATATTGCCATGAGTATTCCATTCTTTGGCTTTTCGAGCCACTACTTCGTATAGCGGTAGGCCACCGGTGGTAAGGTCCTGGAAGTCTGCGGCTCCCTTGTTGGACGTTCGGCATAGGATGAACACTCCTTTGTCTTGATAGGTAAAGAAAGGCTCGATAGAATCGAAGCCAAGGTAGGGATTGACAGTGGCGGCGTCGAAGCCCAGAACCGAAAAGAGAGCCCTGGCATAAGCCCTGGCAGTATTACCGATGTCGCCGCGCTTGGCATCGCCAATTACAAGAATATCACTTGGCACATGTTTAAGAGTGTTTTCCAGGATAGCCAGCCCTTCGGTCCCCAGGGCTTCATAGAAAGCCAGGTTAGGCTTATAGGCACAGACCAGGTCGCAGGTGGCCTCGATAATAGCTTTGTTGAATTGTGGAACGTCTATCGGAGGCATAAGCTCAGGGTCGGGGTCAAGTCCGATGCAAAGCCAGCTTTTGTTTTTCCGGCTGGCATTCAGTAGCTTGTCGACGAATTTCATTGCCGCAATCTAGATAATATCGGGAGAATGGTTTACATTCTACTATAATTAGAAGGATATTGGGCAGGTCAATTTGTGGGTGGCATGGCGAAGTTTGTGTTTATCCCGGGAGATGTGAGATTGCCACGCATCTTTCAGGTGCTGGCAATGGTGAAACAAGTGTTACTGAGGGACTTAATGAACATAGCTCTTTGCCTTTGTTCGTGGCAAAGGCTACAATAAGAGGGATGCGCGACCTGATTACTGATGCCTTGAAAGGCCATAATGCCGACTATGTCGAAATCCATTTTGAGGAGAGCCAGGCTACCAGCATTGTTTACAGAGGGCAGAGGCTGGAGGAGATAAGCAGGGCTCGTAGCGCCGGGGGCAATGTCCGCGCTTTAGTTCGAGGTAGCTGGGGATTCGTTAGCTTTAATCACCTGGACGGCTTGAAGGAAAAAGTGGCTCTGGCGATGGAGGAGGCGAGACTGGCCAGCAAGGAAACATTCAAGCTTTTCCCCACAGAGCCTGCAGTCGATACAGTGGCCCCGCCGTTGAGAAAGGATGCCACAACCATACCGTTGGCAACCAAGAAAGAGCTGTTAGATAGCTATAATGATATTATGTTAAGTAGCCCTAAGATTCAGAGCACACGAATTAATTATCGGGATGTGAAGCGAAAGACTGCATTCGCCAATTCTGAAGGCAGCTATATAGAACAAATAAAAACCGACCTTAGTGGACGATTGACAGCCATAGCTCGTGAGAATAGCGAAATTCAACAGGCAGGACTGAGCTTGGGCAGCAGTGGCGAGTTCTCTGTTATGGAGGGGCTACGTGACAAGGCCGGAGGAATAGCGAGGCGTGCTGCGGCCCTTCTCTCTGCTCCCCAGATAAAAGGTGGAGAGTATACGGTAATTCTAGACCCTGTTCTGGCGGGAGTCTTTGCTCATGAAGCTTTCGGGCATTTGTCGGAGTCCGACCATGTATATCAGAATGAGAACCTGCGGCAAGTTATGGTTCTGGGCAAAAGGTTTGGCGGCGGGCATCTCAATATCGTTGATGACCCGTCAATGCCTGATTTGAGGGGAAGCTATAAATACGATGACGAGGGGACGCAGGCAAGGAAGACTTACCTTGTTCGAGAGGGTGTTCTGGAGGGAAGGCTTCATTCCCGGGAAACAGCGGCTAAGATGGGGGAAACGGCCACGGGGAATGCACGGGCCATCAATTACCTCTTTCCGCCCATAGTGCGAATGAGCAATACCTTTATCGAGCCGGGTGGTGCTTCGTTTGAGGAGATGCTCGGTGACGTTGAGGAGGGCGTTTATGTCAAAGATTGGTATGGCGGGACGACTAGCTTAGAGATGTTCACCTTTTCCGCCGGGGAAGCTCACATGATTCGCCAGGGGAAATTAGCAGAGTTGTTGCGCCCTGTGGTGCTAACCGGTAATGTTTTTACTACCCTACATAATATAGATGCCATAGGCACTGACCTGGAGATGAATCAGGGCGGTGGCTGTGGCAAAGCGGGACAATCTCCGTTACCTGTTTCTAACGGAAGTCCACATATCAGAATTCGTCATTGTGTAGTGGGAGGCAGATAATTGGAACATCTTGAAAAGGTTCTCAGTTCTGCTCGGAGGGAGGCTGAGCAAGCTGAGGTCTTTTCAGCTTCGGCTCGGGCAACGACGATACAGTTTGAAGCCAATGAGCTGAAACAAGTTCAGAGCAGGGAGAGCAGCAGTACTGCCTTGCGAATCTTCAAGGAAGGTAGAATTGGCTTTGCTACTGCCAGCGGAGGGGGGGATGTGGAGGCTTTGGTCGACATGGCTGTGGAAACCTCCCAATTTGGCAGTGCCGCCGATTTTCAGTTTCCGTCCTCTCAGGATTATTCAAAAGCACATATCTTCGACCCTGAAGTGCAGAAGATAGCTATGGAGAGGATGGGCGAGATCGGGAAGGAGCTTGTAGCTAGGATCAGGGGACATACTTCTGATATCCTGTGCGATGTTCAAATAACTAAAGGGACAAGCTCCGTCTCCCTGATTAATTCTCAAGGTGGTGAGGGAGGGTATGACAAGAGCTTCTTTGGTCTTAGCCTGGAGGGCATTCTTGTCCGGGATACGGATATGCTTTGGGTGGAAGATAGTGAAAGCTCATGTCGGGCTGACCTTGTCAGGGTTCATGAGCTGGCTGATAGGGTGATATGGCAACTGGAAATGGCTAAGAAGAAAACCACTGTACCTACAAAGGTGCTTCCGATAGTTTTTACGCCTCATGGAGTAGCTAGTGCTCTACTGAGCCCTCTAATGCTAGCGTTTAACGGCAAAGCAGTTCTTGAGGGAACTTCACCTCTAAAAGACAAGCTGGGGGAGCAGGTTTTTGATAAGAAACTGAGCCTGTGGGATGATGCTACCGTAGTTCACGGCGTAGGCAGTTATCCTTTTGATGACGAGGGGATGCCCGGGCAGCGCCTGCCGCTTGTTGCCAATGGAGTAGTGACGAGTTTTCTCTATGATTTGCAGACGGCAGCGTTAGCTGGCACCAGGAGCACCGGTAACGGCAGGCGGGCAGGTGGTGGTTACCCTAGCCCAGCTATAAGCTCTCTTGTTTTGGAGAAAGGAAAAGTGTCTTTCCAGGCGATGGTGAAAGACATGAAAGAAGGATTAATTGTGGAGGAAGTCATCGGTGCTGAGCAGGGTAATATTCTGGGTGGTGATTTCGGGGGCAACGTTTTGCTGGGATACAAGGCAGAGAATGGTGAGATAGTGGGGAGAGTTAAGGATACTATGATTGCCGGTAACGTATATCAAGTGTTAAGAGAGCTTCCCGGTGTGGGGCAGGAGACAAGATGGGTGGGTGGGATCCTGCAGACCCCGCCCATATATTGCTCTGGCGTATCGGTGACGACCAAGGGAAACTGGGATGAATACGAGAGAAGTAATAAAGCTTCGTAGACACCCGCGCCCGAGGACTTGTTCTATGCTTGCCTCCTGGCCGGGCATTGGCGACGTTTCCCTAACCGCGGCCAAATATATTGTGGAGAAGCTAAATGCTGCAGAAATAGGGGAGATTGAACCTGTCAACTTCTTTGAACCGGTGGGCGTAACGGTCAAACAGAACGTGGTTGAGAGCCCTCGTTTCCCCGAGAGCAAGTTTTATTACTGGCAGTATCCCAAAGCCAGTAAAGGTTTGCTGATTTTTATTGGAGAAGAGCAACCGGCGTTCAAAGGGTACGAGCTTGTTAACTGTGTTCTGGACGTGGCGCAAAGGTTTAAAGTGTCAAGGGTATACAGTTGCGCCGCTGCAGTAACACGCATCCACCATAGTGAAGAAATGAAGGTGTGGGGAGCGGCTACAGATCCCGACCTGGTTGACGAGCTAAGCAAGCATAACGTGATTCTCAGAGGTAACCTGCGCATCGCTGGTTTGAACGGATTAGTACTGGGGATGGCTAAAGAAAGGGGGATGGAAGGGATTTGCTTGCTGGGCGAAGTGCCGTCGTATGCCACGCAAATAGCAAATCCTAAAGCTTCCCTGGCGGTGCTAGGTATTCTGACCAAAATGTTAGGAATTACACTTGACCTGGCTGAACTTGGCCATCTGGCTGAGCGAGTGGATGAAGAGATGGACAAGATAGCAAAGAGAGTCACGGCTGAGTTTATTGACCAATTCACCGAGCCCATTTGGGAACAGGATGAGGAAGAGGAGTGAGTAGTCGAGGAATCCTGCTCTAAGAAGAGCTCGCATTGACCGAGAAAGGTAGATATGCTACCATCGAATCAAAACCGCCCACGAGAAGTCGCAAGGCTTTTTGGGGCTAAATCAGATGTCAGCTTTAGAGCAACTTTGTGAGGAAATTAGAGCTTGTCGGGAGTGTGAGCTAGCTAAGTATCGCACCAAAATAGTACCTGGGGAGGGGGCTGAGGATGCGGATTTGCTCTTTATCGGCGAGGCACCGGGGTGGCACGAAGACCAGCAAGGGCGCCCCTTTGTCGGGCCTGCAGGACAATTTCTGGATCAACTGTTAGCCTCTATTGGTTTACGGCGTGAAGAAGTCTATATCGCTAACGTGATTAAGTGCCGTCCGCCCCAAAATCGTGATCCCCTACCGGTCGAGATAGAAAGTTGCCGCAAATGGCTTGACCGTCAAATAGAAACAATTCAGCCCCAGATGATCATTACTCTGGGACGTTACTCTCTGGCGCGGTATTTCCCTAACGACGGCATCGGAAAGGTCCACGGGAAGCCGCGCAAGTTGGGAGGCGTTGTCTTCTATCCGATGTATCACCCGGCGGCAGCTCTCCATCAAGGCTCTCTAAGACGGACCATTGAAACAGATATGCTCAGAATCCCGCAGATATTAGCTCAGGGCAGGGACCTGCCTGAGGATACAGTCGAGTCTCAGCAATTAAGCTTATTTTAGGGTCATGTCCCGGATGAAAAGGAAAGACCATGCCAACGCATAGATTAAGGATAATTCCGCTGGGCGGACTGGGCGAAATCGGCAAGAACATGATGGCGCTGGAATATGGCAATGACATCGTCGTCATTGATGCCGGACTTATGTTCCCCAGCGAGGAAATGCTGGGGGTCGATTTGCTTATCCCGGACATTAGCTATCTTCTGGCGAGACAGAAGAACGTAAGAGGTATAGTAATTACTCACGGGCACGAGGACCACATCGGGGCACTACCTTACGTTTTGTCTCGTATCGCCCCTCCCGTCTATGCCACGAAGTTCACCAGGGAGCTGATTATGGTGGAACTCAAGCAGCGAGGAGTGAAAACTAGCGCAAAATTGAATTTAGTCAGCCCGGGGAGCAGGATTACACTGGGTAGGTTCACAATAGAGTTTTTCCCTGTTTGCCATAGCATTCCTGATTCTGTGGGGCTGATAATTCACACTCCCCTGGGAATTGTAGTTCACAGTGGTGACTTTAAGATTGATTATACCCCGGTCATTTGCGAGGCTACTAACTTTAACCAGTTAGCTTCGCTAGGGGCAAAGGGTGTTTTGCTTCTTCTTTCTGATTCCACCTATGCCGAGCTTCCTGGATATACTGCTTCCGAGAGGGTGGTTAGCGATACTTTAGATCGGATTGTAGGTGAGGCAAAGGGGAGGGTAATCGTAACTACATTCGCCTCTCTTATATCTCGCGTGCAGCAAGTGTTTGATGTTGCCGTTAAACATGGTCGCCGTGTATTTATCATCGGGCGGAGCATGAAGGAGATAGCGAGCATGGCATTGAAAACGGGTTATCTTACTGCTCCGCCCGGCATTATTTGTCGCCTGGATGAACTTAAGACCTTGCCTCACAACCGGGTTATCGTGTTGAGCACGGGAAGTCAAGGTGAGCCTACCTCTGCGTTGGTTCGCATGGCTAATCGTGACCCCAGTAGCAAAGTGCAGATAATCCGTGGCGACACCGTGGTGATTTCGGCAACTCCTATTCCCGGCAATGAGGCGTTGGTCAGCAAGACTACAGACAGCCTTTTCCGTCAAGGTGCCAATGTAATTTATGACAAACTGGCTCAAGTTCATGTCCACGGGCATGGTAGTCAAGAAGAGTTGAAGCTT
>CAZLCQ010000031.1:0-9205 GCA_964557995.1 uncultured Dehalococcoidales bacterium | reverse complement strand
AGCGGAATCGTCGATTTTTATTTTGTGATGCGCTTCGTATCGGGGACGAAGCCCCCGCAGGATCTCTATGGTTGCTTCCACACTGGGTTCATCGAGATACACAGGGCTGAAACGTCTCTCCAGCGCTTTGTCTTTTTCGATGCGCTTTCTATATTCATCGAGTGTAGTGGCCCCGATACATTGGATCTCACCACGAGCCAGTGCCGGCTTCAGCATATTGCTGGCGTCAATTGCTCCTTCAGCAGCCCCAGCCCCCACCACGGTGTGAAGCTCATCAATGAACATAATAACCTCGCCAGCCGCTTGCCGGACTTCATCCAGAACCGCCTTCAACCTTTCCTCAAACTCCCCGCGGAACTTGCTTCCCGCTACCAGTGCTCCCATATCCAGAGCCACCACCTTCTTCCCCTTCAGGGAATCGGGAACATCTTCAGCGGCGATCTTCTGAGCTAATCCCTCAGCAACGGCCGTCTTGCCCACGCCGGCGTCGCCTATAATCACAGGATTGTTCTTCGTGCGCCGGGATAGTATCTGAATCACACGTTTGATTTCGTTTTCTCTTCCGATTACAGGGTCGAGTTTGCCTTGTCGAGCTAAATCCGTGAGGTCATGCCCGTATTTCTCCAGGGAGCGGTACTTGCTTTCCGCCTGACGGTCGGTGACTCGATGACCGCCACGGATTTTCTGCAAGGCCTGATAAATCTTCTCCTGCGTGACACCAGATTCAGCTAAGATTGTCGCTGCCTCACCTCTGGTTTCTCCGGCAATGGCGATGAGCAAATGTTCGGTGCTGACAAATTCGTCCTTGAGCCTGTCAGCCTCCTTGTTGGCATTTTCGAGAAGAGCAGCAATTCGCGGCGTAGCATAAATCTGCCCCACCTCGTAGGTCACCTTAGGAAAACTGTCCAACGTTGATCCGACCCGCTTTTTCACCACGTCGACATCAGCGCCCAAAGCCTGGAATATGTCCCTGGTTATTCCTTTTTCCTGCTCCAGCAGAGCCAACAAGACATGCTCCACATCCCATTGGTTATGGTGATAGCGACGAACCAATTCTTGCGAAGCGGCCAAAACCTCCTGCGCCTGTTCAGTAAATCTCTCTGGTTTCAACTCTCTATACCTCCTGACTGTCTATTCTGTCATCTCTGGCGATACCGAACTGTCCGGGTTTTTTCGCTCTGATACGAAGGACGGATCAGTAGCTAAATGGTTTCTAGATCTCATTCCATTCCGCGTCTTCTATTATGTCCTCTATGACGTCTTCCATTTCAGCCTCGGCAACTTTGCTGATTCTTCTCTCCATTTCCTCAAGCTGCTGCTGCATCTCTTTCATCCTCTGCATCAACCTCAGTGCCACTTCGACTCCAGCCAGATTAACGCCACAATCACTCATCAGCGCCTTGACATAGCGTAGCCGCTCAATATCTTCCTCCGAGTAGAGACGGATATTGCCACTTGAGCGCTCCGGTTCCACCAGCCCCAGCCTTTCGTAATAACGCAACGTATGCGCTTCTATGCCTATGATTCTCGCAGCTATGCTTATTACATATCTCGGCCTTGATTCCCAGTCCGTCATGGTGGCACCTCACTTTATGCGGTTCGCAGGGACCGCAATCTCTCAAATAGTCTTCTTTCCTCCTCGGTCAAACTGGTGGGCAGCACCACACTTACCTTGGCAAACATGCTACCGCGATTGGCATTACCTAGTTGGGGCATGCCTTTTCCCGCCAGGCGAAAAAGCTTCCCATTTTGAGTCTCCGGCGGAACCTTAAGAGATAGATTGCCGTCCAGAGTAGGTAATCTAACCTCGCCACCAAGTATGGCAGTAGCTAAGGGCACTGAGACCTCGCTATAGAGGTCATCGCCCTTGCGCTCAAAGAGCTTATGGGGCAGAACTCTGACAACTAGATACAGGTCACCCTTGTTACCTCCAGCACGACCCGACGCGCCTTCTCCCGCCATACGAATCCTCGAGCCATCTTTAACTCCCGGGGGAATCTTGACCTCCAGGCGCCTGGGAATCACTTTGCCACCGGCGCCACCGCACATAGTACAGACTCGATTGCCTACCCTACCTGTGCCCCCACAGGCCGTACAGGGTTCAGTCGTCTGAAGCTGTACCACACGCCTAGAGCCACGGTACGCTTCCTCAAGACTAATATCGACAGGTGACTCCACATCCTGGCCGCGCTGCGGTCCACGCTTCATCCTGGAGCCCATGCCCGCGCCGCCGAACAAGCTTGAGAAGATGTCGCCCAACCCGCTGACGTCGCCATATTCGAAAGTTGTGCCACCTTTACCAACATCCCAGCGCACTCCCCCCTGGCCTCCAGCTTTGGCAAATTGCTCAGCGTATTCCCACTGGTCACCGAATTGGTCGTATTTCTTTCGCTTCTCAGGATTGGAAAGGACTTCATAGGCCGCATTCATCTCCTTAAACCTTGCCTCAGCAGATTTGTCGCCCGGGTTCAGGTCAGGATGATGTTTGCGAGCCAAACGGCGGTACGCCTGCTTGATTTCCTTTTCCGAAGCATTTCTGTTCACGCCCAGAATCTGGTAATAGTCCTTATTTGCCATCTTTCTTCTATATCGCTTTGCTACACAATTATAGAATTATTAAAAGCTTTTGTCAACTAATATTGTCAATCGTTGAGGGAACTTGACAACATTGGTTAAGTTTACTATAACATTGGCAAAACTGAGAGTGGGGCTCAGTGACAAACTAAGAAAAGGAGGTAAGACGACAAATGGCTATAGAAAGGTGGCAGCCGTTTAGCGAACTCATGAGTCTGAGACAGGCAATGGACAAACTGTTTGAAGACAGCTTTATCCGGCCGTCTCGTGGTTTGGCTGCTCTTGGTGAAGTACCTGTACCAACCCTGGATGTCTATCAGACCCCCAGTGATGTGGTGGTGAAGGCAACTTTGCCCGGACTGAAGCCAGAGGATGTCACCATTGACATCACTGGTGAAATGTTGACAATCAAGGGGGAGACCAATGCCGAACAGGAGATCAAGAAAGAGGACTACCTGTACCAGGAGAGACGTTACGGCGCTTTTTCCCGAAGCGTGATCCTTCCCACCGGGCTCAAGACAGAGAAGTGCGAAGCGACAATGGAAGACGGTGTCTTAACTCTAAGCATACCCAAAACAGAACAAGTGAAGCCCAAAGAGAAGAAATGATAATTATCGAGCCCCACCGTCAGACTTCAACAAACCGATAAACTGTCTTAAGATCCGAGCAGTAGCCCCCCAGATGACATGCCCTTCGTACTCATACGCGTAAGCATCCTGCTTGAAATTGGCTTCATCCATCAGGAATGACAGAGGAACGGAAAATGCTCTCTTCACTTCTCTGCCGTTCGTCTTTGGAGAGTGAGGACGGGTTATCAAGCCGACAAAAGGCGAAATGACATAGTCAGTGACAAAGGTTAGCATATCATCAAGTTCCCCTAGAATCTCAACATCCTTAGCCTCCAGACCTATCTCTTCCTTGACCTCCCTGAGGGCAGTCTCGAGTAGATTTGAATCAGATGGCTCCTGTGTACCCCCGGGAAAACAGACCTGCCCTTTGTGGAGTACTACCTCATCGCTTCTCTCTGTAAACAGGATGTGGTATTGCCCCTGGCTATAGAAAAGAGGTATGAGCACCGCCGAAGCTCTGAGGTCTTCTCCAGTGATTTTCTTTGTCGTACGATGACGAAGCATTCTTTCGATCTGCTGTTTCACGACGCCGTGATTATACCAGTTGTCGAGACATGAAATATCTGCCGTTTCGCCACGTTGGTACGTTAGATTGTCAGCGAACCCATGAACGCAGGAAACGACATTGTAGAGAGCAGTACGGTCCTCCGTCATCTGTACTCCCACTCCTTTGCTAGGGGAAGGGGCAGGCCGACAGGTTGCTGATTGCTCTCTAGTGCAGAAGTTGTCAGCATAAGCATTCAAGAGCTATACTTAAAGGTTATGGCGATAAAGCAAGATTACTACGAAGTGCTGGGAGTGCCTCGAAACGCCAGCGACGAGGAAATCAAGAGGGCGTTTCGCAAGCTAGCCTTCCAGTACCATCCCGACCGTAATAGAGAGTCGGGAGCCGAAGAGAAATTCAAGGAAGTCAACGAGGCCTTCCAGGTGCTTTCCAACCCCGAGAAGAGGAACATGTATGACCGCTATGGCCGGGTAGACGTTGAGGGAGGGTTTCAGGATTTTGGTTTTGGTGGACTGGGGGACATTTTTGAATCCTTCTGGGATGGTTTTGGCACTATCTTTGGGCAGACTGCCCAGCGTGGTCCCCAGAAAGGCGACAGCCTGCAGATTCACCTTGCTCTTTCCTTTGAGGAGGCGGTCTTCGGCTGTGACAAGGAAATTGAAGTATCACGCATCGAGTTTTGTCCTTCCTGCCATGGCACCGGCAGCAAACCAGGGGCAAATCCTGAGACCTGCTCTGACTGCCGCGGGACGGGCCAAGTGAGAAGAGTTCAGCAAAGTATCTTTGGGCGATACACCAGTACCACGGCTTGTTCTCGCTGCGGAGGCACAGGCACGGTAATCAGCAATCCCTGCTCTCAGTGCCACGGTAGAGGAAGAATGAAGGCGAAGCGCAAGATAAGCGTTACCATTCCGGCCGGTGTGGATGATGGACACCGACTACGCATAGACCGAGAAGGGAGCGCCGGCGCATATGGTGGCCCACCCGGCGACCTCTACGTTGCTTTTTCAGTGAAGCCGCACAGCCTATTCCATAGAGATGGCAGTGATGTTCTTCTTGACTTGGCCATCAATTTCGCGCAAGCTGCTCTGGGCGATGAGGTCAGAGTGCCATCTTTGGATGGAAAGGTAGACTTGAGAATACCACCAGGAACTCAGAATGGAAAGACCTTTCGCTGTAGGGGCAAGGGTATTCCTCACATTGATGGCAGGGGAAGAGGAGACTTGCTCGTCAAGATAGTCATAGCAACTCCACAACGCCTGGACAAGAATCAGCGACGTCTTTTTGAGGAACTGGCCAAAGTACTGCCCCGGACTGAACCATCTCGAGACGCCTAGTCCAGAGAGCAGTCATGGCTTGCTGCCAGTTCCCTGAACCCGCTCAGTGCTCGCGTGGGAGGCATTCCCTCAAAAAGAACCCCATGAATAAGGTTGATGATGGGTAATCTAAGCTCGTGCTCCTTTGCCAACCGGTGGGCTGCCGCGGTCGTAGCGACTCCCTCGGCAACATATTTCATAGAGGCAGAGATATCAGACAAAGAGCGGCCCTTGGCTAGTTCATAGCCAACATAGTGATTTCGGCTTAGAGTGCTGGCACAGGTAGTTATCAGATCACCTAAGCCGGCCAGACCGTAGAAAGTTCCCGCCCGGGCTCCCAAAGTCATCCCCAGGGAAACAACCTCGCTCCATCCCCACGCGATAAAAGCACCCTTGGCATTATCACCCAGGCCTAGTCCATCCATCATCCCTGCACCCAGTGCTATAACGTTTTTCAAAGCCCCGCCCAATTCAACTCCCACGACATCATCGCTGGTAGACACAACGAATTTCGGCGACTCCATCAATTTCCGAGCTTCTTCCGCCAAAGCTATGTCTTGAGCGGCGATGACCGAACCAGCAGGGAGCCCCCGGGCAATCTCCCCTGCCAGGTTAGGACCAGACAGAACACAGATCTGCTCTCTCAACGAAGGGGCGATTTCCTCTGCGAGTACCTGTGACATCCTCTTACCACTGTCCACCTCCAGTCCCTTGGCAGCGCTCATCAGCACCATGGAATTGCCTAGATAGTCTCTGGCCTGGTCGATGTTTTCTCGTAACTTCTGCGAGGGCACCACCCAGATTGCCAGGTCAGCCCCACCTAAGGCTTCACCAATCTGGCTGGTAGAGGAATAGCTGCGTCGTCCCCGGTTTAACTCTTCGGCCTCGGCTTCGCTTCGCGTCCATAGTTTCACCACCACCCCTCTACTACTCAGCAAAGCAGCTAAAGTATTACCCCAGGAAGTATTGCCTATGATGGTGACTTTTGGGCATGGTCTCTCGCCCTTCTTCACCATAACTGGCGTTCCGTGCCTTGCCTTAAGCGCTTCATGTTGTCCCGGTGCTGGTAGGCAATCAATGCCGTGACTACGAAGCCGTAGACCAGATAAATAGGAGGGAGCAAGTGATAGATGATAGTCAGAGGTAGCATTAAGCACCAGGTGGCCAGGGCTCCCAGCAGAGAACCAAGGGACATGTGCCGACTGCGTAACGCTGCTATGGCCAGAACTTCGGCACCGAATATGCCCGCGGGAGGGAAAATAGCGAACAATGTGCCAAAATAGGCGGTTACACCTCTACCACCTCTGAATTTGGCAAATACCGGCCAGTTATGTCCTGCCACTGCAGCCAAGCCAGCGGTGACCTGGGCGATATGCTGCCAATAAACAGACGCGCCACCAATGGTTAGGATACCGGCGCCGCGATCTACAATTAGCGTGGCCAGCATGACCGCCCCGGTAGCCTTAACCACATCAAGAACCAGAGCTAACAGGCCGAGCTTGGTCCCTGCGACTCTCATCAGGTTAGTGGCTCCGGTCTTGCCGCTTCCCTGCTGCCTGATATCAACGCCCTTTTTCAGCCTGCCTATTATGAGACCGAAGGGGATGGAGCCAAGAAGATAAGCAATGATTACAACAGCGACAAACCGGGCTATAATCATGCTCCCACCTCCATTCTTCTATTAATTCTACGGCCGGCCTTCGCGAAAATCAACTTCAAAGCAACCCCACGAAAACCAAACTCCTGGCGTAGCTTGTTTTCCAGGTAGCGTCGATAGGAAAAATGAACCAGCTGGGGATCGTTCACCTGGAGAACAAAAGTCGCTGGGTGAGCTTCATCTTGATAGGTTCGACCAACTCGCAGCTGTCTGGAACCCGTGCGGGGCGGGGGATAGGCGTTGATTGCCTGTTTGACCAATCCGTCGACTGCTGATTCGGGTAATCGCTTTTGTCTTTCCCGCCAGATTTCCCAGGCCCGAGGCAGAATTTCCTTTATTCCCGACGCCAGCTTGGCGGAGATGTAAATGACAGGTATATAAGGGGCAAATCTGAGTCTTCGTTCCACGGCCTGTTTGAATCTGCGTCTTTGTTCCCGGGGAACAAGGTCCCACTTGTTGACCAACAACATCACACCTTTTCCAGCCTCAATAATATAGCCTGCGATATGCATATCCTGCGCAGTAATGAATTCACTGGCATCGACTAGGAGCAACACAACATCGCAGCGGTTAATAGCCTGGAGGGCGCGCAGCAGACTATAATAGTCCACACCGGCATCGACTCTTCCGCGGCGTTTGATTCCGGCAGTATCAACAAGGAGAATTTCCTTCTCACCCCACCGAACGATAGCATCAAGTGAGTCACGAGTCGTTCCCGGATACTCGCTAACAATGGCTCTTTCCTGTCCCAGCAAGGCATTCAACAGAGTTGACTTGCCGACATTGGGTCGTCCAACGATGGTTACTTTGGCTCCCGGCGGCTCGATCACACTAACAGGTTGCGGGGGCAAGCAAGCCAACACAGCATTCATCAGATCATCTATCCCCAGATTATGGTGAGCACTGATAGCAATAGGCTCGCCCACGCCCAATCGATAGAAATCGGCTACCTGATTCGCTTGCTTGGCAGAATCTACCTTGTTTACCGCCAGTATGCTGGGCTTGCTAGCAGCCCGCAACACATCGGCAATTGTCTCATCAGCCCCGACGGCTCCGTCTTTGACATCTGCCAAAAAGATGATGGCATCTGCTTGAGCAATAGCTGCGTCAACCTGCTGCCCGATTTTCTTTTCCAAAGAGCCTTGCGGTTTTCCCTGCCAGCCACCAGTATCAACTACAGTCAACTCCCGCCCTTGCCATGAAACGAAGGCAAAAACACGATCTCTGGTGGTTCCCGGCAAATCGGCAACTACAGCCAGCCGACTGCCCGCCAGGCGGTTGAGTAAGGTAGACTTGCCCACATTGGTTCTACCCACGATGGCTATAATAGACCTGGTCATCTCCCTGACACCCTGGGCTTCGACAGCAGCCTCACTAACAATGCCTTTTGCAGATGGAGCCTGTTTTCTGCCTGGTCAAAGACTACTGATCGATGGTCGTCCGGCAACCCCGTGGAAATCTCCTCGCCGTGGTGGGCAGGCAAGGGATGCATGAACAGAACATCTTTCTTGGCCAAGCTTAATACCTTATCATCCACCTGATAGCCTGAAAAGGCACGACGACGCTTCTTTACTTCCTCCTCTTGCCCCATGCTAACCCATACATCAGTATAAATTACATCGGCACCTTTAGCTGCTTTGTGAGGATCATCGGTAAGCTGAATCCGGCTGCCACTCAGGGCAGCGAATTTCCTTCCTTTGCTCAATACCGCCTTCTTAAGCTCATACCCTTTCGGAGACGCAAAGTGGAAATTCATGCCGACCTGGCAGGCAGAGAGAAACAAGCTATTGGCCACATTGTTGCCGTCGCCGATGAACGCCAAAGTCAAGCCGGGAAGCTTGCCTTTCTTTTCATAGATGGTGAGAAGGTCGGAAAGAGCCTGGCAGGGGTGTTCCAGATCGGACAGCGCATTAATTACCGGGACGGAAGAATGTCCAGCGAGAATACGCAGGGTCTCATGAGAGAATGTGCGCGCGGCTATGACGTCGACATATCGACTGAGCACTCGCGCCACATCAGCCACTCCCTCCCGCTTGCCCACGCCTACCTCTTGTGGAGATAGGTAGATGCTATATCCACCGACTTGATGCATAGCCATTTCAAAACTGACCCGGGTTCGCAAGGACGGCTTCTCAAAAAGGAGCGCAAGGGTTCTGCCGGCGAGGACCGGAGTCGGGCCCTTACGTTTCATGCGCCGGGCTTTCTCTATGAGGTCTTCAAGCTCCCTACGGTTGAGGTCAGCTATTGATAGCAGATCTTTCTTCATCTCCCGTCTCCCTTCATATTTGATACTACTTGAGCGTGTCACGTTTGTCAATCGATAGAACCCGACTTTGCAGCAAGCTCCAGATTTGTCTCTGAGAATGGTAACCAACCTGGACTGTGTTACAATGAGCCCAACAGTTAACGCTCGATATGCCTCATTCCCGATCCTGTCCTGACCGGACAAACTAGGCTATTAAACACGACTATTATGTCAATTACGTCGAGATATGGCGGAGGCAAGCCATGGAAATAAGTGTGA
>CAZLCQ010000030.1:0-9234 GCA_964557995.1 uncultured Dehalococcoidales bacterium | reverse complement strand
ACATACACCACAGCCGTTGCACTTATCCTCATTTACATAACGAGCCTTCTTTCGAATCTTTGCTTTGAAACTGCCCACAAATCCGGAGATTTCCTCTACCTCACTATAGGTCATTAGTTCAATGTAAGGATGCATACCTACTGAAGTCATCTTAGGCGTTAGAATGCAGGCGGAACAGTCTAAGGTAGGGAAGGTCTTATCGAATTGAATCATATGCCCGCCAATGCTGGGATCCCTCTCAATCAAGTAAACTCTGTGCTCAGAGTCAGCAATCTCCAGGGCGGCCTGGATGCCGGCAATACCGCCACCGATAATCAGAGTATTGGGGTTAACTGGGACTTCCCGTGGCTCCAAGGGCCGGTGATAATAAACGCGCCTTACGGCAGCACTTACTAGTGCTTTGGCCTTTTCGGTAGCTTCGCCATGGTCCTCAGTAATCCAAGAACAGTGTTCTCGGATATTAGCCATCTCAAAGAGGTAAGGATTTACTCCCGCCTCCTGAACAGCGTGGCGGAAGGTCGGTTCGTGCATCAGTGGTGAACAGGAGGCAACCACAACTCGATTAAGGCCGAGTTCCTTAATATCTTCCTTGATCATACTCTGTCCTGGGTCAGAACACATAAACTTGTAATTACGAGCCACTGCCACCGAAGGTAAGGTTGCAGCATACTTGGTTACCTCTTCTACATCTACCGTGTCAGCTATATTCAGACCACAATGACAAATATAAACACCAATTTTGACATCTTCCATGTTAGCTCCTCCGTAACTATATTGCCTCAGCAACAAGCTCAGCGATATCCTTGACCTGCAGGGTCTCTGCCTTGCCCATAGAAAGTATGCTGTCCCTATAGTTGAGGAAGCAGTAAGGACAAGCCAGGGCTATGATATCAGCACCCTGCTTGGCAGCTTGTTCCACCCTTATGTCAGAGAACCTTTCCCCTTTCGGGGTATCCATCCAGATTCTACCGCCGCCACCCCCACAACAAAGACCGTCTTCACGAGCGTCGGGAAACTCTATCAACTCCAAGCCGGGAATGCTCTGCAATACCTTCCTGGGCTCGTCATAGACATCATTATGTCTCCCTAAATAGCAAGGGTCGGAGTAGATCACTTTCTTGTTTATCTCTTTGGACAGTTTCAATTTCCCTTGTTCGATAAGTGAAGCCAGATACTGAGTGGTATGAATCACTTCGAATTTGCCCCCAAGCTCAGGATACTCATTCTTAAAAGTGTGATAACAGTGCGGTGAGGAAACTACCACAGTTTTGACACCATTACTGGCAAAGAGGTTAATATTGTTTTGCGCCAGATTTTGAAATGTATCTTCGTGCCCAGCCTTTCTAATTGACTCGCCACAGCATCTTGCTTCAGTACCTATAAGGCCATAATCAATTCCAAGCTTATTGAAGATTGCGGCAGTCGATCGAGCTAGTGTTTTTACATCGGGATCGTAGGAAGGAACACAGCACGGGAAATAGAGTATTTCGGTGCCCGAATCAAAATCCTTCACCTTAAGCTCTTTGGCCCAGTCATTTCGTTTTTCTGGTGCTTCCCCAAGTGGATTACCTACGCTAGTGATGTTCTTGGCCGAAATTCTCAGGGCATCCGGGACAACGCCAACACCCAAGCCAGCTACAGCTCGGCGCATAGCTCTCATCACATCTATTATCTCGACACCCCGCGGACAGCGTTGAACACAAGCCCGACAAGTGACGCAAGTCCAGAGATCTTCGCTGCCAAAATCGACTGCCCCAAGCTGAGCTGTATGCATGATGCGGCGAACTAGAAAACTTCGGACCATGTTCCAGGGACAAATACCGGTGCAAAGACCACACTGGTAACATAATTTGAGAGGTTCACCACCGGCCTCGAGTATCACATCTGTAGCTTCTTTGTAAGGACTTAGTACTTCCATCTTAATGTTTACCTCTATTATTCAGAATTGATTATGAAAAAGGGTGGCCGTATAAGATCATTGTGACCACCCTGTTTCCTCCGTGACTTAGATCTGGCACGGCTGGGAAGTATACCAGACCTGCTCAGAAAAAGCAAGGTTTTTGCCGCAAAAATGCTCCGAGAGGCTTCCCTCACCAAGTCAGCATCACACGCTAAGACAGGTCACTGAAGACAACAAACGCTGGCAAGAAAGGCAGGTTCCTCTGAGATATCGCCGTCTAGAATGTTACCGGAGAGCAAGCAAGGCTCTCAAGTTTCTTGCGGACTTTGTTGCTTTACGCCACGTTTAGTTGTTATTGAGCCCAATATTCCGTTGACCAAGCGGGGGGAAGAATCGCTTCCGAAATCCTTGGCCAACTCTATAGCCTCATTTATGGCTACCTTGAGCGGAGTTTTGTCACTGAATAAGATTTCGAAAATAGCCAGGCGCAAAATACTCTTATCAATGATAGGCATCTGTTCTAGCGGGAAGGCCGGGGCAAACTTTTTGATAAGGGCATCAAGCTCAGATTTGTGCTGCAGCACCCCCTTCACAAGTTCTTCGCTGAAGTCAAGAGCTTCTTGAGCCAGTGTCTCCCCTGCTCTTAAGCGAGCTGAGGTTTCCTCTTCTTTATGCCTCGTACAATCAAGTTCATATAGCGCCTGAAGAGCAGCGATTCTTGCCTTTCGTCGAATGCCAGCCATTATCTGATCACTCTGAGAAATCTTCGACTTTTCCTGGAAAACAGCAAGACGACTCTCTCATTGGGGTACGAGTTAGCCAGACCCTATTTGCATGCTAGCTGTGTTATGTCCTCAATCCCTGATATATTGAAGATTCGGAGTTCCGAATTGATTCGCCTGATTAGACCGCTGAGGACTCTCCCGGGGCCAATCTCACAAAAGCTAGCGACTCCACTGCGGATCATATATTCCACCGACCTTTGCCATTGAATGCAATTGCGAAGCTGCTTCACTAACTCTTCCTTTATCGAATCGACATCGGTAAGCGGCTGAGCGGTCACGTTGGATATTACAGGAATGTCTGGCGATCGAAATCGAACGTTGGCGATGATCTTTCCGAACTCAGCTATGATTGGGTCCATCAAGGCGGAATGGAAAGCCCCGCTGACCTTCAGAGGAATCATTGCCCGAGCACCTTTCGTCTTGCCCAATCTATTAGCTTCAGCCAGAGCTTGGACAGCACCGCTAATCACAATCTGCCCAGGACAGTTTACATTGGAAATCTCAGTTCCAGTTTGAAGGCACACATCTTTCACCGTTTCTTCATCAAGTCCGATTACAGCTAGCATGCTCCCGGGATTCTTGAGCCCGGCCTCATACATAAGTCTGCCTCTTTCCCTGACCAGTAAAACGGCGTCAGCCAGGCCCAGCGCACCGGCAGCCACCAGAGCAGTATATTCTCCCAGGCTATGCCCGGCCAGAAAAGCAGGAAGGGGAAGGTCGGCGATGGCTGCAGTCTCAAGCGCCTTGAGGCCAGCAATGCTAACGACCAGTATCGCCGGCTGAACGTTGTGCGTCTTTGTCAATTCCTCCTCGGGACCTTCAAAGCACAAGCGCGAGAGAGAAAAGCCCAGAGAGGCATCAGCTTCATCAAAGACTCCCCTGGCTGAGTTGTAGGCGTTATACAGGTCCAATCCCATGCCGGTACTTTGGGAGCCTTGCCCTGGGAAGACATAAGCTACCTTGGGTAATTCAGCCATGCGAACTATTTCTTATTCTTAGCCGGCTTGACTTCAAACACTTCTCTATCGTTGTACCAGCCACAGGTAGGACAAACATGGTGAGGTAACTTAGGACTGTGGCAATGTGAACACTCGTCCAAGGTCGGCGGGGTCAGCCTAAGGTGGCTGCGCCGTTTCCCCTGGCGTGATTTAGGAGTTTTTTTCTTAGGCAGTGGTGGCATTTGAATTCTCCTCCTTTATTCCCGGGCAGTTCGGTCGACATAGTGGTTTCATGGGCAAATTCAACAATACATATTGCCGTATTAGCTCGCCCAGGTCAACTATATTCTTATCATCAATAGTGAATTCCTCCGGTTGTTCCGCTAAAGAGAACGCCGAACCATCAGACATATCAGCTACCGCAAGGAATTCTTCTTCCGCAGTGAAACTTATGGGGCATGAGAATGCTTCAAGGCAGCGGCTGCATATGAGTCTTACTTCAGCACCTAATTCGCACTGCACTAAAACTCCCCGACTGGTACGAATCATCTTTGCCGTTCCTTCAATACAGCCGTCGATGTCATCCCCAGGTATCCCACTGATATCATGGCTTTGGCTGGAGCCAACAGGCTCTTTCAATAGCTGAGTCACGTTTATCAAAGCTTTCAACGGTTGCCTTTTCATCTGCCACAGCCTAGAAATTCAGACCAAGCACAAAGTATAATAACTATCCATGAGACGTTCAAGTTAGAAGTAGAAGGTATCTATCTTATCACACTACGTGGGAATTAGATTCCTGGCTTCGCTCGGAATGACAGTAGGGAGTGCCAAAGTACCTTGGAAATAGAAGAACTAAAACTGGAAGTAGGGCACAGCATCGAATCACAAAGGGAGCGACTTATCCGGTTGAGCCTGAATATTCATGATAACCCCGAGTTGGGCTTCAAGGAAGAGAAGGCAGCGACCTGGCTTGCCCGCTATCTGGAAGACAGTAGATTTCATGTAGAAAGAGGCATTGCCGGCCTGGCAACAGCCTTTCGAGCGACATACGGTCAAGAGAGCCCAAGAATCGCCCTGCTCGCCGAATATGATGCTTTGCCCAAAATAGGACATGCCTGTGGACACAATATCATAGGCGTTTCAGCAGTCGGTGCTGGTGTTGCTAGCAGACGTATCATTGAACAATTAGGAGGTAGCGTTGTGGTTATGGGCACTCCTGGAGAGGAAGTTCTCGGTGGCAAGATCGACTTGGTGAAAGCAGGAGTGTTCAAACAAATAGATGTGGCTATGATCGTGCATCCTGACACAAGGAACGTGCCAACGGAAGAGGCACTTGCCGCCAGCACCTTAGAAGTGGAATTCTTCGGCCGGGCAGCTCACGCTGCTGGCCAACCTCACAAAGGCATAAACGCCCTCGACGCCATGGTCTTGGCTTTCACCTCGATAAATTCGCTACGCCAGCACATAAGGGGGGACGCACGAATTCATGGCATCATCACTGACGGAGGCGAAGCGCCCAACATAGTGCCTGCTCACAGCGCGGCCATATTCCTAGTACGTGCTCTAGATGATGACTATCTTGCTGAACTGAAGGATAAGGTTTTGAACTGTTTTACGGGAGCGTCTATGGCTAGTGGGGCAAGGCTCGAATACAGATGGCAAAACAGGACCTATGCTCCGATGAAGAACAATATGACCCTAGCCGGACTGTTTAAGCAGAACATGGAATCGTTGGGACGCAATGTAGAAGACTTCGACCGTCGTTCCGGCTTGGGCAGCACCGACATGGGAAATGTCAGCCAGGTGGTGCCCAGCATACATCCTACAATAGCTATTGCTCCCCACGAAGTATTGCTACATTCACCCGAGTTTGCCAGCGCCACCATATCCGAAGCCGGACACAGCGGCTTAATGGATGCAGCCAAAGCCATGGCAATGACGGTGGTTGACATCTTGCAGCCAGGGACGATTGACAAAATCAGGCAAGAGTTCCGCGGTGGCTAGGGTAGGCATCGTCGTTTCAAACACGGGGAACGATGGTATAATTAGTGTGAATCATGCCCTCTGTATGAGAGTGCTCAAATCTGTCGAAGGGCGAGATTTCGCAAGGCTGGGGACGCTGTGGATCCCGGAGGCGTAGCTAAAAGCTGAAGCCATGTCATTGCAGGTGAAACGAGATAATTCCGGCAGAAATTACCAGGCGATTATCATCGGTGGTGGGCCCGCGGGACTCACCGCCGGGCTATATTGTGCCCGCTCCAGGTTTGACACCTTGCTCATCGAGAAAGGTATCATTGGCGGGCAAATAACCAATGCTGAGCGAGTGGAGAATTACCCCGGTTTTCCCAAGGGTGTGTCCGGTATTGAGTTGGGGCAACTTATCCATGAGCAAGCCACTAGCTATGGATTGGAGACCCTGCTTGGCGAGGTCACCAGAGTCACGCCCGGCCAGAAGAATAACCTGGTCAACACAAGCGAAGGCGATATTATGGCTGAGTCAATAATCATCGCCTCTGGCGCGCAGTTCCGCAAACTAGAGGTGCCCGGGGAAGGCAAATATGTAGGCAAGGGAGTCTCCTATTGTGCCACCTGTGACGGGCCTTTGTTCAAGAGTAAAACAGTAGTCGTTATAGGTGGCGGCGACAGTGCAGTAACCGAAGCTCTCTACCTGAGCAAATTCGCCTCCTCAGTCAAGGTCATCCACCGTCGTAGCCAGCTTCGGGCCAGCAAGCTATTTGAAGAAAGAGCCAGGGCCGAACCCAAGATAGAATTTGTTTGGGATACTGTAGTAACCCAGATTGAAGGCGACGCAGTAGTCAGGCAACTCAGGCTGAAAAACACCAAAAATGATAGAATATCAGTGCTAGAACTAGCAGGTGTTTTTGTGGCCATCGGCTCGAGGCCCAATAGTACTCAATGGCAGGGAGTGCTACCTTTGGACGAAGAGGGCTACATAATCACCAATGAGCTCATGGAAACGAAGATCCCGGGAATATTTGCTGCCGGAGATGTTCGCCATAATTCGGCCAGGCAGGTGATAACCGCTGCCGGAGATGGTGCTACTGCTGCCATATCGGCTACGAGATTTTTGTCATTCTGAGCGAAGTGAGGAGTTTTATGAAAGTTGTTTTGTTAGAAGACGTCCCCGGAAAGGGAAGAGCTGGAGAGATGAAGGAGGTGAGTAAAGGCTATGCCAAGAATTTCCTTTTGCCTCGAGGGTTAGCTTTAATAGCCACTCCCGCTGTTAAGAAGCGCGTAGAGTTAAGGCTTGAGAAGGAAAGACTCGAGGAAAGTGTTGACCGAGAGAAACTGGTTGAACTGGCCCAACAAATCGAGGGGAAGGAAATTCGTTTCAAGGCTCGCACCGGTGCGGGAGAACGTTTATTTGGCTCTATTACCGCTGCTGACGTCGCTGAAGAACTAAGTGGGGCCATAGGTTCTGTTGTTGACAAGAAGAAGATAGATATAGAGAAATCTTTCCGCCAGACCGGTAGCTATGAGATAGCCGTTAAGTTAGCCAGCGACGTTAAGCCGAAGATTACGGTGGTTATCGAGGAAGAAGAAGAAAAAGAGACAGAGACAGAGCAAAAACCAGAGAAGAAGCAGGAGAAGGAAGAGAGGCAAGAGAAGAGGAAAAGGAAGGCAAAAGCCGAAGAAGCGCCGGAAGTCAAAGAGGAGAAGGAAGACTAGGCATGGCCAACGAGAAACTGCCGCCTCATGATATTGAAGCGGAAGAGGCAGTAATCGGGTCTCTCCTTATTGACCCTGATGCCATATTGAAAATTGCCGCTTCTCTCAAGCCCGAGGATTTCTTTTCAGAAACGAATCGGGCGATTTACCAGGCTTGTTTCTCTCTTCATCAGCGCAATGAAGTCATAAACCAGATTACAGCGGCCCACGAGTTAATGCGCCAGGACAAGCTGGAACAAGTTGGCGGTGCCGCCTTCTTAAGCCACTTGATAAGCAATGTGCCGACATCCCTCCATGTGGAACATTACGCCCAAATAGTATCAAGCACAGCAATCATGCGGCGGCTAATTGCCGCCGCCGGGCAGATTGCGGCCCTGGGCTACGGGGCCAGTCCAGATATTGAGGCTAGCCTCAACGACGCTGAAGATATCCTGTTCAAAGTGCGGGCTAGGCAGGGACTTCGAGGCCTTGTTCCGATTCGCGAGGTTCTCGGTCAATATTTTGACAAAGCTGGGCCATCTACTACGCTTAGGACAGGGGAAATAACTCATATTCTAACTGGTTTTACTGCCTTAGATGATTTTTTAGGAGGATTACAGAGGACTGACTTAATCGTTTTAGCCGCCAAGACTAGTCTGGGTAAGACCAGTTTAGCCCTGAATATCGCTAGGAACACCGCTATCAACCAGAAGGCTTGTATTGCATTGTTTAGTTTGGAGATGTCTCGAGATGCAGTAGTACAGAGGCTTCTAGCCAGCGAATCCGGGGTAGATTCTGGAAAGGTTCGTCTTGGACGCTTTAGTGAACGGGATGAGACAAAGATCATGGAAGCCAGCGGCGTCTTATCCGAGGCGCCGATCTATGTTGATGATTCACCTAAGCTTCGGGTGGCAGATATCAGGAGCAATGCGCGACGACTTCACTTCGAACGCGGCATCGACCTGATTATCATCGACTATCTGCAACTGATACAGGCCGATGGCAAAAATGAAACCCGAGTCCAAGAGCTCAGTAACATAACTCGTGCCCTAAAAACCTTGGCCCGGGAACTGAATGTGCCTGTCTTAGCCCTATCGCAACTAAGTCGGGCCATCGAAGGGCGTCCCTCCCATATACCTCAGCTTTCTGACCTGCGCGAATCTGGCAGCATTGAGCAGGATGCTGACGTGGTCATTTTCATTCACCGGGAAGATCTGAATTATTCTCCTGAAGAGTGGAGCAAGGTGCATGATATTGAAACGGAGCCTTATCCCCGTGGCATCGCGGATATTATCATAGCCAAACACCGCAACGGTCCTTTGGGACAAAGAAAGCTGCGCTTCCTGGAAAGGGTTGTCAAATTTGACAATTTCGAGGCTGCAACTGTATCTGCCTCCTAAACCACCAGCTTTTTAGCTCTGATTCGGAGTGAAGAGATGCCTGACAAGCAACTGTTGAGTCCTCACAGCAAGACAGGTTTTGTTTCCCTGCCTGACTCTTTCTTTACTCAGGTGTTGCCTGAGATTCAAAACCTGGTCGAGCTGAAAGTAGTATTGTATGTGGCCCACACTATCCTCCGAAAACAACGACCAAGCACCCGGCACTCCGAGTGCTCGCTTACTTACAGTGAACTGAAAGCTGAGATCTCTGGGCTGTTGCCCGACCTAAGCGAGGAAACACTTCGCCAGGCTTTGAAGTCGGCGGTAGAGCACGGTGCTCTATCACGCTCAACCTCACACATAAATGAAGTACTCGAGGACATTTACTCTCTGACCATTGACAGCGGTGAGACGCCGGTTGTCAACATCTTTGCCCTTTACGAGCAGAATATTGGCATCATAACGCCCATGATTGCTGAAGAGCTTAAGGAAGCAGAGAAGATCTATCCGCGCCGATGGATTGAAGAGGCCTTTAAGGAAGCAGTTGCACTGAACAAACGCAG
>CAZLCQ010000029.1:0-9393 GCA_964557995.1 uncultured Dehalococcoidales bacterium | reverse complement strand
ACAATCCTGGCTTCCAACACATCCGGAATACCAGTGAGTCTACTGGCATCTGCCACCAAGCGTCCCGACAAAGTTATCGGCGTACACTTTATGAACCCGGTGCCGTTGATGAAGGGAGTGGAGATAGTGAAAACTCTGCTTACGTCAGAGGAAACTTTGAAGACGAGCCTAGATTTCGTCAAATCTCTGGGCAAGGAAACAGTCGTGGTCAAGGACTCCCCCGGATTTGTGACCAACAGAATAATAACCCTGGTTATGAACGAAGCCGCCAAGCTATTGGAAGAGAATTTGGCCAGCATAGAGGACATAGATAAGATAGAGAGATTGTCACACAACTGGCCGATGGGCCCATTCGAGCTGGCGGATATGGTCGGTATAGACGTTTTGGTCGACCTGCTGGAAGGGGTCTACCAGCAGACAGGATGGGAAAGGTACAAGCCAGCGCCGATATTGAAGAGGATGGTCGAGCTTGGGTACACGGGACGGAAGGCGGGCAAGGGCTTTTATCAGTTGTTTGGACAAGGCTGATACTCTTGTACCGACAATTGCTCCGCCAATCTGGCTTCAAACCGAGAAAAAGGTTAGGACAGCATTTCCTCATAGATGAAAGCGTATTAGAGCATATTCTATCTGCCGCCGAACTCAGCCCCGGGGACATAGTAGTCGAGATAGGTCCGGGGTTGGGGATACTGACTGAAAGGCTGGCCAAGCAGGGAGCCAGGGTTGTCGCTGTGGAGGTTGATGCCAAACTGGTTGCCCTATTGAAAAAGCGACTGGCGGCCTTTGCTGACGTCAAAATCGTGCATGCCGACATACTTGAGGTGGCCCCCCGGCAACTTTTGCGGGAGAATCTGCCTGCCTCAGACCTTGCCCGAAACTATAAGGTCATCGCTAATCTTCCTTACTACATCACTTCACCGGTGCTGAGCCATTTCCTTGAGGCGCAGCGACCTCCTTCAAAAATGGTCGTAATGGTACAGAAGGAAGTTGGTGAAGCTATCGCTGCTGCCCCCGGTAAGATGAGATTGCTCAGCGTTAAGGCTCAGTTCTACAGCAAGCCTGTTATTGTGTCCTATGTGCGGGCAGCAAGCTTCTATCCCCCGCCGAAGGTGGATTCGGCTATTCTACGGCTGGATGTCCACTCTCAGCCGCCCATAGAGGTATCAGATGTGACTGGTTTTTTTGATATGGTTATGCATGGTTTCAGCTCTCCTCGGAAGCAGCTTCGCAATTCCCTGGCGCACTCGCTGGAGATGTCGCCCAACCAGGTTGTTTCATTGCTGGAGAAGGCCGGCATAGAAGCCAAACGGCGGGCGGAGACTCTCAACCTTGAGGAGTGGAGGGAGCTGTGGCAAGTCTTTGCTCCCTTCACAAGAAGCCTGAAATGCTGACTGTTTATGCGCCGGCCAAGGTAAACCTTGTCCTCGAAGTACTGGGCAAGGATAATGGTTATCACCGAATCCGCAGTGTTGTCCAGTCCATAGACCTATGCGATGTTCTCAACCTAGAACTGGACAAGGAAATACGCTTTGAGTGTGATGAACCCAGGCTAAGGCGCGACAACCTGGTGACACGGGCAGTCAGCCTGTTTAAGGAAAGCACAAAATGCGATCTGGGAGCACGGATCGAACTTCGCAAGCACATCCCCTGGGGTGCCGGATTGGGAGGCGGCAGCAGCGACGCCGCTGCCACCTTATTGTCTCTAAATGAGCTGTGGCGATTGGAGATGCCACTCTCGAGACTTATCCGTCTAGCGTTCGAGCTGGGCTCGGATGTTCCCTTCTTTATCCACAAAGGCACGGCTCTGGTAGAGGGGAAGGGGGAAAGGGTGCGTCCGCAGCCACCCCTGCCTTCAACCAGCTTTGTGTTGTTAGTGCCGCCATTGCCCAAAGTCCCGGACAAAACGAAACAAATGTACAGTAGTCTGCGCGTTGCCGATTTCACGGGAGGAGAGTTTGTCGAGGCAGCCTTGTTATCGTTGAGACAAGGCCAAAGACCTGACCCTGATGTCATGTTTAATGTCTTCGAAAACGTGGCCTTTAATCTCTTTCCCGGCCTGGAAAAATACCGGAGGATTCTGGAGGAAGCGGGAGCCCCGCAAGCTTATCTGGCCGGCTCGGGGCCATGTCTTTTTGCCTTGTTCTCAAGGAAGGAAGAAGCCGCAGACCTGTTTTCACGGCTAAAGAAACAAAGATTGGAGTGCTACCTGGCGTATTCTCTTCCCTGAAGTGAGAATATTAGGATGAAGTGAAAATATGAGTGTGGTAGAGCAAGTCAAGCGAAATAAGTGGCTTCTGGCGACCATTTATGCTGTCATCGTTCTTGGTATCAGCGTTGGGTTTTACTTCCTCGTTGGATATCTGGAGGCTCGTTTTGATATTTCAGGTCAAGGGTTAGCCACGACAGCTTACCTGGTCGTTTTTGTAACCACTCTGGTAAGTAACGCCAGTATTATTATTCCAGTACCCATTTTCGTCGCCGTAATGATAAACGCGGCAAACACCATGGCGGAAGTATCACCGTGGGGTCCGGTTCTGATAGCTCTCACGGCTAGTAGCGCCGGCACCCTGGGGGAAATGACCGGTTATTATGCTGGTTACTTAGGCAAAAAGATAATAATCACTGAGGCTACACCCGGATATGAGAAGCTTGTGGCCTGGATGAAGCGACATGGCATGTTGGCCGTTTTCCTCCTGTCCCTGCAGCCCATTTTGCCGTTCGATATAGCTGGACTTATCTCGGGCGCTGCGAGAATACCATTATGGAAATTCGTATTGCCCTGCTGGGCAGGAAAGTTCCCCAAGTATCTATTGGGCTGCTACTTCGGCGGGGCATTTCTGAGTCTTCTGCCTCCCTTACCGTTCTAGCTTCAGTGACGAAGAAACGGCTAGTTTCTTTTCGTCTGCCCTGGTGCAGACCTCTCCATCTAGTTTTGCTTTATGGAGCATCCGGAGGACTCGTCCCATTTCCGGTCCGGGGGAGACGCCCAGTTTCTTTAGATCCTCGCCGTCGAGTGCGGTTCTGACATAGCGCAGTTTTGTGAGGAATAGTTGGAGAGAGCGACGTACGGTTGGGGACTCCGTGGCTATGGCGTCTGTCTGTATCGCCAGGGTCTCATATTCCGTGAGCAGGTAGTGAATGTCACTGGGTTTCAGCGAGGGCTCGTCCAGCAGGGGTAGCCTTGTCTTGAGACGGACAGTATCGCGCATCGCCCGGGATAGTTTTGCCGGTATATTAAGGCGAACCAGGAGCTGCTCAATATCCGTTTCGTTTAGCGAATAGACAAGAAGGCAGAAAAAGAGCGAGGGCAATTGGGCGGGCTTCTTTAGCCGCCGAGCCCTGTCGAATTTATCAGCTATCCAGCCATCGCCCTTGAGGGAGGAGTTAATCCTGGCCAGTACGCCCAGCTCACCGAGCCGCTCAATAGCCCGTTCCGGCCGTTGCTCCTTGAGAATCAGCTCCAGCTCGTGCCTGATTCGGTCGCCGCTTATCGTATCCAGCATAGGGATATCTCGTTCAAGTAGGTCAGCCGTCTGTGCTTCGAACTCAAAGCCAAACCGTTGTTCATAACGAACGCCCCGCAAGATTCTGGTGGCATCGTCGCTGAAGCTTCTGGAATGCAAAACACGAATAAGACGGTGCTCCAGGTCATTCTTGCCCTGATAGGGATCGATCAGCTGGCCGTAGTTGTCTGTTGTCAGGGACATAGCCATAGCATTGATAGAGAAATCTCTGCGAATGAGATCATCTATGAGGGTGCCTGGTGTAACCGCGGGTAGTGCCCCCGGTCTAGCGTAGGTTTCCTTTCTTGCTGTCGCCAGGTCCAACGTGAAATCGTCATATTTGAGCTTGGCAGTGCCGAAGCGTTTGTGTGCCAGGAGCCTGGCCTGACCGGTCTCCGTCACTTGTTGAGCCAGCTTTACGGCATCGCCCTCGACTACCAGGTCAAGGTCGAAGTTGGGATAACCCAAGAGCAGGTCCCGGACTACGCCGCCAACGAGATACACCTTTTGGTCCAGCTTAGCCCCCTGTCTGCTGATTTGCTTGACCAGTTTCAACAGTGGCCGGGGCAGATACTCCTCTATCTGCCGTGATAAATCCATCGCATCAGTATTATATCAGCACTTCCCTTGCCACCGTATGACGCAATTCCCATGGCGGAGATTAGAATATATAATTGTGCAAAGCTGCCCAAGTCGCGAAAGTCCTCTCTCCCCACGCGGGAGAGAGCTAGAGTGAGGGGGCGAATCTCCCCGGATGCCCCTCTTGAGGTAAGAAGGGCTGGGAGAGTTATGAAATAAAGAAGGTGGCAAAAGCATGGAAGCCAAAACCCAGGAAGGACATAGGAAAAGGTTACGGGAAAGGTTCAATCAGTCCAGGTTGTCGGCTTTTCTCGACTATGAAATTGTGGAATTACTACTGACGCTGGGGACGGCTCGCAAGGACTGCAAGCCTCAAGCGAAAGAGGCCATAGAGAGGTTCAAGACCCTGAGAGGTGTTCTGGAAGCTCCTCCTGAAGAATTGCAGAAGATCAAAGGGATTACCGACCACAACATCTTCGTCATCAAATTCATGCAGGAAATAGCCAGGGAGTTTCTCAAAGAACAAGTCCTTGACAAGCCCTACTGCCGGTCGTCCAAAGAGGTATTCGATTACCTGTACCACTCGATGCGAGACCTGAAAAGAGAAGTCTTCAAAGTAATGTTCCTTGATGCCCAGAATGGAGTTGTCGAGATTGCCGACCTATTTGAAGGGACATTGAATGCCAGCGCCATTTATCCTCGAGAGATTATCCAGGGCGCCGTCAAGCATAATGCTGCCGCCCTAATCTTTGTCCACAACCATCCGGCCGGGAATCCTCAGCCCAGCGATAACGATAAACAAATAACCCAGGACCTGGTGTTTGCAGGCAACATGATGCAGATTAAGGTTTTGGACCACATCGTAATAGGTGAGAATCGCTACTTCAGCTTTGCCGACGCCGGACTA
This sequence comes from uncultured Dehalococcoidales bacterium, assembly GCA_964557995.1. Taxonomy (GTDB): domain Bacteria; phylum Chloroflexota; class Dehalococcoidia; order GIF9; family AB-539-J10; genus RBG-13-51-36. The sequence goes on along the minus strand of CAZLCQ010000029.1, from coordinate 4,404 downwards.
ATCGAACAATACAACTCGGATTTCTTAAGCCTCAAAGAGGAGAGGAGAGCCTGAGCCCGAGCTCGAGCCAGCTTGAATTTGGCGCTTAGCGCCCGGAGTGGATTTGAGGCACGAATAGGAGTGCGGTGGGACTTGACAACTCTGGCAATCGGTGTATGATGTATCCTAATAGTTTAGGTTTAGGTTATTACAATCTTCTTAGGATTCTATCAGATTCATATCAAGTATTGGATGACCCAGCCGGTAACTAAAATTTAATAAAAGGAGGTCATCCAATGAGTTTTGAGGACAAAACCATCCAGTGTGCCGATTGTGGGACTGACTTCAGCTTCACCGCTGAGGAACAAGAGTTCTTTCAATCCAAGGGCTATACGAACGAGCCTAAGCGCTGTCCTTCATGCCGACAGGCAAGGAAGACGGAGCGGCATGGAAGTCGTGGTGACGGCTACGGAGCCCCACGGCAAATGTTCCCCGCTGTGTGCGCCGACTGCGGCAAAGACACCGAAGTGCCTTTTGAGCCTACCAACGGCAGACCGGTCTATTGCAGCGATTGCTACAGAAAAGTCAGACCGAGCAGATAATGCCGGTTTGAACATAAGGACATACGTGGGCCGGGGATACCCGGCCCGTGTGTGTCTTGGAATGTGGCGACGCGTCATATCAATTGGAGTCTCGACACGCAAAGGTGAATCTCAAGCTTTCGTGCTGTGTCGCCTTCAGAAGATGATGCAGATGAGTGGAATTCTGCAGAAGGCGAAACCCACCGCCATTTTCAGATAAGGATTACGAGATTAAACGAAAGGAGGAGCACTGTTATGAAGATTTATGTCGGTAACCTACCTTCCGAGGTAAGTGAACAAGAATTACGCGAGGAGTTTGCGACTTTTGGAGAAGTGACATCCGTAAACATCATAAAAGACAAGTACAGCGGGCGCCCCAGGGGGTTTGGGTTTGTGGAAATGGCGTCGGTGTCTCAAGGTCAAGCCGCAATCGCCGGCCTCAACGGGAAGGCATTGAAGGACCAGGCGCTCAGTGTTAACGCGGCTCGCCCACCTTCTGGCGGTAGAGGTGGTGGGTCTTACGACAACAGGAGAGGCGGCTGGTCCGGTCGTGGAAGACAGAGCAGGTATTAGACTCCTGCTCATGCATATTTCTGCCTAAGACACAAGATATATGTCGGCAAGAGCACAAAAGGAGCATGAATTGAAGATACTGTTAGTCTATCCACGGTACCCGGATACCTTCTGGAGTTTCAAACATGCTTTGAAATTCATCTTCAAAAAGGCTGCCTTCCCCCCTCTGGGTTTATTGACTGTAGGTGCCATGCTTCCCGAGGAATGGAAGAAGAAGCTTGTGGACCTGAATACCACAGCCCTGACAGATAAAGACCTTGAGTGGGCTGATTATGTGTTTCTCAGCGCTATGGTGGCGCAGCAAGATTCGGCGAGGGAGGTCATCGACAGGTGCAAGAAGTTAGGGACCAAGACTGTTGCCGGTGGTCCCTTTTTCAGCCCTGGGTATGAAGATTGGGGGTTTGATGACATAGACCATCTCATATTCGGTGAGACTGAAAATATACTGTCGCTTTTTATAGAGGACTTAGAGAAAGGTTGTGCCAAGCATATCTACGCAGCTGACGGGTTCCCGGATATAAGGAAAGCTCCTGTGCCTTTGTGGTCACTTATCAACGTGAAGAAATACGCATCAATGAGTATCCAATACTCTCGAGGCTGTCCTTTCAATTGTGAATTCTGCGATATCGTCATACTGAACGGGCATAGACCACGGACTAAGGACGAAAGTCAGGTAATAGCCGAACTGGATGCATTATACGACATGGGATGGCGAGGCGGCGTATTCTTCGTTGACGATAATTTCATCGGCAACAAACGGAAGCTGAAGTCAGAAATTCTGCCGGCGATAATTGAATGGATGGAAGAAAGGAAACGTCCATTCACGTTTTATACGGAAGCATCCATGAATCTTGCTGATGATGAGGAGCTGATGCGTCTGATGACCGAGGCGGGATTTGATATGGTATTTGTGGGCATCGAAAGCCCCAGTGAGGAAAGTTTGGTCGAATGTAACAAGCTTCAGAACAGAAATCGTGATTTGTTGGGCTCAGTTAAAAGGATGCAGAACTACGGCTTACAGGTGCAGGGAGGGTTTATTGTTGGGTTTGACAGTGACCCGCTTTCCATCTTCAAAAGCCAAATCGACTTCATTCAAAGGAGCGGAATTGTTATGGCTATGGTTGGTGTGCTGATGGCCCCTCCGGGGACAAGATTATACAAACGTCTGAAGAAGGAGAACCGCATACTGCCCAAGGGCTCCGGTGATAACACAGATGGTTCCACCAACTTCATCCCCAAAATGGGTCGCGAAGCGCTTGCCAGTGGCTATAGACATGTGGTAGATACCATCTACGCCCCCAAGCCATACTATGAGCGTGTCAAAACCTTTCTAAGGGAGTATAGGCCTGGTAATAATGGGAAATTCAAGATCTCTATTGTCCATCTGATAGCGTTGATCAGATCCGCATGGTCTCTGGGGGTCAGGGAAAAAGGAAGAATACATTATTGGAAACTGGTTGTCTGGACCTTGCTGAGAAGACCAAAAACCTTCCCTTTGTCCATGGCACTGGCTGTTCAGGGATTCCATTTCCGCAAGGTCGCCGAAAAAGTACGTGTATCCCTAGCCAGTGATATGCGGAGACTGGAACAAAGACGGGAGCCACTAGGCAAACACAGTTGACGATACTATCCAGCATTAAGCCAGATTGTTACATCACCATACAAGCTGTAAATGCTGTATTGTGACCACGCCATATCAAACACGCACCCTGAACGGCAGAGGTTCTGCGTTATTGCGATACCACAATCCAGATTAAGGTCTTAGACCACATCATAATAGGCCAGAATCGCTACTTCAGCTTTGCCGACGCCGGACTAATCGAACAATATAACTCGAACTTCTTAACCCTCAAAGAAGGAAGAAGAACTTAGGCCCGAGTGGAATTGAGTTTATGCTTAGGGTCCGAGGCGAGTGGCTACTGCGAGCACAGAATCCATAGTCTGCAAGAGACTCGATTGGCCTGACCTCCCCGAAAATACGCGGCTCTGTCAGGTTATGATGGGGGACTGCTGTTCCTGGAAGGGATGCGTCCTCAGGACCAGCGAGAAAAGGAAGGGATACTTCGATTTCAAGTGCTGAACATAGTCCAACCATTCACTGGCCAGATGGTCATACATTCGTTGGATATCGACGGCAAGGTGCTCCAAATCCTTATCAGGAAGACCGATAAGCAATGTTCTTGCCTCAAGCTCTTCATCCAGGTGAGTAACTGCCCAGAGCAGGTCAGTGAACCGGTCATGCTCCAGCAAGTTCGGATTCTCGAGCAGCGTCAATAGGAACGTTCGTTTCTGCGCTAGAAAGGCTTTGAGTCTGCCGAGATCTAGGTTTCGGCAGTCGACCTCAACTTTAAGGTGGTCCGCGAATTTGACAGCTTTTTGAAAATCTCCCTTTGTCCAGCTCTCAGTAACGTTCAGATTGCTGGAAATCTCCAGGCGGTTGCCGAAATGTTTGATCAGGTCTTGAAGGAGGTGGTTGCCTACTTCGCTGAAGAAGGCCCCCACCACCATATTGAGTTTCTCCAGCTTAGCTTGCATCTCCCGGCGGGCCAAGAGACGCTCTACTATTACCACTACTAACAGGACCTCAAGGGGCAGAAAGGCAAGGTCGCCCAACATATAGATAAATATGTGGTGAGCATCCCGAAAAATGAGGTAGTGAATGAAATACGCAATTCCAGAGAGTGCCACAAACGCAATAGCCAGGTAGACGACAAATGACAAACGCTTTCGCACCTTAATCACCCGCCCGGACTCGTAGATATGTGTAGCACGATCCGGTTCTGCTTGAGTATTATAGTGATATAGTCAGCATCGGGCAATGGGTATTCCGGCACACAATATCTAACTTGAAGCAGGCTTGATCAGTATGATGTCCCTGCATCGCCGCCTTTTGAGCCAGATTATCAAAGGCGAAGTGGAATTCATTCCTTAGCTCTTGCGGTCAGAATTACGGGCGATAGACAAGAAGGCATTCTATGTCTTGACCTTGCGGGGAAAGTGGAGTAAATTCATAGCGAAGTTTTGCACCACAGCCATCAGATTCGATAATTCATGCCTACGCTCTTGTTAGATAGGAACGCCATCAAGATCCTGATAGATATGGCGGACGTTATTAACGTGGTGGAGGAGGCTTTCAGGATGTGTGGGGAAGGCAAGGGGAAGATGCCGGCCAAAACATATCTATCCCTTGAGCGCGGTGATTTCCGTGCGATGCCTGCTGCCCTGCCGGGGAGTGCGGGTGTGAAATGGGTAAACGTCCATCCTCAGAATC
>CAZLCQ010000028.1:6803-9546 GCA_964557995.1 uncultured Dehalococcoidales bacterium | reverse complement strand
CGATGTTCCAAGCATCTGCTCAATGGTCCCTGTGGTGGCTCACAAGGTGGTAAATGTGAAGTCGATCCAGATATACCTTGTGTCTGGCAACAGATTGTGGATCATCTTGCCAAACTGGGACGACTTGATAAATTGGAAATGTTTGTGGCACCGAAGAATTGGAGTGTGAGCCTTATCTCAGGGCCACCGGTAAAGAGGCTTTCCCAGACGTGACCGTGAGCGAAACAACTGGAGGCATAATGAAAACGAAAAGCAACTTGGAACGGGTGTTAGAATCCAAAATCTTCGCCGTCACGGGTGAGTTGGGGCCACCACAAAGTGCGGACACTGAGGTGATCCGAAGGAAGGCGAAGATACTCAAGGGTCAGGTGGATGCCTGTAATGTCACTGATGGTCAGACTGCGGTAGTCCGTATGTCATCCTGGGCAGCATGCCTGATAGCTAAGGAGGAAGGTCTAGACCCTATTGTGCAGATGACCTGCCGTGATCGCAATCGCATTGCCCTGCAGATGGATGTGTTGGGTATTGCGGCGCTGGGCATAAATAACATGTTGTGTTTGACGGGAGACCATCAGAAGTTCGGCAATCATCCGACTGCTAAGGGCGTTTATGACCTTGATTCTGTTCAACTGGTCAAGATGGTGAAGGACATGCGGGACGAAAAGAAATTTCAGTGTGGCGAAGTGATGACGGTGGAGCCACATCTTTTCGTTGGAGCTGCTGCGAATCCCTTTGCCGACCCTCTCGAGTTCAGGGCGGCACGGCTTGGCAAGAAAGTAACGGCAGGGGTAGATTTCATCCAGACCCAAATTGTCTACAACGTGGACAAGTTTGCTGAATGGATGAAGATGGTGCGGGACAAGGGCTTGCACGAGAAGGTGAAGATACTTGCCGGTGTTGCTCCCATAAAGTCGGTGGGTGCCGCAAGATATATGAAGACCAGGGTTCCTGGTATGGATGTGCCCGATGGGATTGTTGCTCGTCTTCAAGGGGTGCCCAAGGAGCAAGTGTCTAAGGAGGGCATCAAGCTTTGCATTGATATCATCAATCAGGTACGGGAGATCGAAGGTGTAGCAGGTATTCATCTAATGGCTATCGAATGGGAAGAGACAGTACCTGAGATAGTAGAGGCAGCTGGTCTTCTGCCTCGCCCCAAGTTTGGAGCATGACACACGAATACGGTTCCTCATCGGGTGGTTGCTTGGAAAATGCCTTTGATGTTTCTTATAGAATTGCTTGTGAGCAGCTGGCGAAGATCGGTGATTTACCACATCACTGCCTCAGAAGTAGTGCCCGGTACGTAGGACCCGATGAGATAGTCATTGACTATCTTAGTCAGTCGTATCGCATCATGATTTCCAACTGCAAGATTCTGTTGGAAGAGAGCGGTACGGAGGCCCCGTTGAGAGACAAGATCCTGATACTTCATTATTTCACGGGGGCGAAGGGCACACCGGCCACCGGCAAATTAATTGCCTATAAACAGCTCCTGGGAGGTGTCAGCTATTTCTGCGCGTTTTCCCAGAGAGCAATAGCTCCTTTAGTAAAAAACTTTGGCAAAAGTCCCGAGCTGCTGTTGAAGGCAGCGACAAAGTTAGGAGGGCATGAGGCGGACCACGGGGATGTATCTGTGACTGTTAGCGCTTTTCCGCGCGTGCCCATAACTCTAGTGGTGTGGAGAGGCGATGAAGAGGTTGCTCCCAATGGGAATATACTGTTCGATGCCAATATTTCCGATTATCTCTCCACTGAAGATGTGACTGTGCTTTGTGAGACTATCATCTGGAAACTGGTGAGAAGTATTCCCGCTGCTTGAGTGTTCTGGACGTAAGAACCACCGGGTCGCGCATGACGGAGAGAACTTAGAAAAGGAGCAGGCAATGGCTGAAGAAGAAATCATTACATTCAATATAGATGGTAGGGATGTAGAGGCGAAGCAGGGGCGGACGATATTGGAGACTGCCAGAGACGCAGGAATTTACATTCCTAGTCTCTGTTACTATCCTGACCTGAAACCATTGCCCCAGGTAATTCCCGACGAGGCTTGCCAGCTTTGTGTAGTAGAGACAAATGGCCATATTATTCTGTCCTGTGTGACCTCTGTTTCTGCGGAAATGCTAGTCAAGACTAATACGCCGCAGCTACAGGAACTCCGACGGAAGAAGTTGCTTGCCATCTTGGCCAGACAGCCCGCAGATATCTGTCTTGATAAGAAAGAATGCGAGCTTCAGAAGGTTATTGAGTACGTTGGTCTAGCTGGGATACCCGTTCATGTACCCAGGTCTTTACCCCAGCTGGAAGATAATCCTTTCTTCGTTCGTAATTCTAGCTTTTGCATTCTGTGTAATCGCTGTGTTCGCGTCTGTGACGAGATAAGGGGCAACGGCGTAATTGAAAATGCCTTTCCTTGCCACAAGGCTTGTCCTGCTGGGATAGATATTCCTCGCTATGTTCGTCTTATTGCCAGAGGGAGGCCGAGCGCATCCTTGGCAGTGATAAGGGAGAGGGTTCCCTTTCCTGCCGTATTAGGTAGAGTATGTGCCGCCCCGTGCCAGAAGGAATGTCGGCGCGGTCTGGATGTGGACGAGACAATAGGAATAAGAATGCTCAAGCGCTTTGCTGCTGATAATGGTGACGATAGCTGGAGAAAACAGGCCAAGTTTCTGCCGTCGACAGGCAAAAACGTAGCGGTAGTTGGGGCAGGGCCAGCTGGGCTCACCTGTGCTTACTACGTGGCCAAGCT
>CAZLCQ010000028.1:0-6703 GCA_964557995.1 uncultured Dehalococcoidales bacterium | reverse complement strand
GAGGACTTGCCAGGGGTAATCGGTTGCGTGGAATTCCTTCGCCGGTTCAATCTCGGCGAGAAGGTGCAGATTGGAGATAGGGTAGGGGTCATTGGTGGGGGGAATGTTGCCATAGATTCCGCGCGTGCTGCATTGCGGCTTGGTGCTAAGAGCGTAACGATCTTTTACCGTAGAACGAAGAGCGAAATGCCAGCAGAGTCAGAGGAAGTCGAACAAGCGTTGGAGGAAGGAGTTGAGATCATCTTTCTGGTGGCTCCTTCCAAGATTCTCAAAGATCGCGGTAACCTGAAGCTTGAACTAATGCGTATGGAGCTAGGAGAACCTGACTCAAGCGGAAGGCGTCGTCCGGTTCCCATCAAGGGAAGCGAGTTAGTGGCTGAGCTCGATACCTTAATTGCGGCTATTGGCGAGCAACCCGATGTTCCTGCGGGTTTGGGGATTGAGTTAGGACGGGGAAACGTGGTTATGGTCAACGAAGACCTAGTGACCAATCGGGAAGGCGTTTTTGCCGGCGGCGATTGCCAGACCGGCGCGGCCCTGGTTATCAATGCCATTGCTGCAGGAAGGCAGGCGGCTCAGTCAATTGACCGTTATCTTGGGGGCAAGGGAGACATTACAGAGCATCTCGTTCCTGCCGAGGAGGCTACGGAATGGCTCGAAGAAGTACCTGTTGGAGAGAGACTGGCTGCCGTTTCGCATCTTGCACCCCAGACACGCGTTGAGGGTCTCTCGGAGATAGAACAGGCAATGGATTGGGATATGGCAGTCGCTGAGGCTCGACGCTGCCTCCAATGCCATGCTATTGCGCCCTTGCAGGGCCGGACGCTTCGTGAGGTCGGCTGTGAGTTCTGCGGTGCCTGCGTTGATTCCTGCCCCACAGGGGCCCTCACTGATTTGGCTACCCGCGGAATTGCTCAGCCTGACCGTGTAGTTACCACAATTTGCCCTTATTGTGGTGTTGGTTGCCAACTGAAGCTTGAGGTCAAGGATGAGAAGATAATAGATTCCAAGCCTGATCCAGACGGTCCGGCTAATCATGGGCAGGCATGTGTCAAGGGACGCTACGGGATCGCCGAGTTTGTTCATCACTCTGAGAGGCTGACTACCCCCTTAATAAGGAAGAATGGAGGACTGAAACAGGCATCATGGGACGAGGCAGTGGGATTAGTAGCCGCGAAATTGCAGAAATATGCTCCCGAAGAAGTGGCCTTCATCGCTTCGGCCAAGTGTACCAATGAAGAAAACTATATCATGCAGAAATTCGCCCGAGCACTGTTAGGTACCAACAATATTGACCATTGCGCACGTCTGTGTCATGCCCCCACTGTAGCCGGCCTGGTCCAGAGTTTCGGTAGTGGTGCTATGACCAACTCTATCGAGGAGATCGAGGACGCTGGTTGCATACTTGCCATCGGTACCAATACCACAGTAAGCCACCCTGTAATCGGGTTAGGGGTAAAGAAGGCGGCCCAAAATGGAGCCAGGGTTATCGTGGCTAACCCCAGAGAAATTGACCTCTGTCGTTTTGCTGACCTCTGGCTTCGATTGCGTCCCGGCACCGATGTGGCCTTGCTCATGGGGATGATGAGGGTCATAGTTGACGAGGGACTGCTTGACTCATCTTTCATCGAGCAGCGCTGTCAGGATTTCGATGTCTTCAAGGAGTCGCTTTCAGACTTCAGCCTTGATTTTGTGGAACAGATCACAGGTGTTCCTTCGAAGAAGATAGCGGAAGCGGCCCGCCTCTACGCCACTAAGAAGCCGGCAACTATCCTCCTCTACTCGATGGGGATCACCCAGCATTCTCATGGCACTGACAATGTGCTGGCCACCGCTAATCTGGCAATGCTGACCGGCAATGTAGGCAAGCGCTGCACCGGGGTCGATCCACTGAGAGGTCAGAACAACGTGCAGGGTGCCTGCGATATGGGTGCTTTACCCAACGTCTATCCCGGCTATCAGGCTGTATCCGATCCAGCTATTAGAGGAAAGTTCGAGACTGCCTGGGGATGCTCACTGCCCTCGTCTCCAGGATTGAGTTTGGTTGAGATGTTTGATGCTGCCTACCGTAAAGAGATAAAGGCAGTATACTTGGTTGGTGAGAACCCGGCATTAAGCGATCCTGATCTCCAGCATGTGCGGGAGGCATTGGCGCGGCTGGAGGTTTTGATTGTCCAGGATATATTTCTCTCCGAGACAGCAGAATTTGCTCATGTCGTTCTGCCCGCAGCCAGCTTTGCCGAAAAGGATGGCACGTTTACCAATACTGAGCGCCGGGTGCAGCTAGTAAGGAAAGCTATTGAGCCAATTGGCGATTCTAAGCCCGACTGGTGGATTGTCTGTGAGGCGGCCCGAAGACTAGGAGCCACGGGCTTTGATTACAATCATCCGTCCGACATAATGGAAGAAATCCGTAAGCTTACTCCGAGCTACGGTGGCATAAGGTGCGACAGGTTAGGAAATGAAGGACTTCAATGGCCTTGTCCTTCTGAGGATCACCCGGGCACATGTGTCTTGCACACGAACACTTTTGTCAGAGGGAAAGGTAGATTCATGCCACTGAAATATACTCCTCCGGCAGAAATGCCTGACGCGAACTATCCTTTAATTCTCAGCACGGGGCGCAGCTTGTATCATTTCCATACCGGGACGATGACCAGGAAGGTAGCCGGTCTCAATGTCATCGAACCTGAAGCCGCGGTCGAGATCAACCCCGAAGATGCTTCGCGACTCGGCATAAATCAGGGTGACAAAGTCAAAATCAGTTCCCGGCGCGGCGAAGTTATCGTCAAAGCCAAAGTAACTGATTCGTTTGCACCGGGGGTGGTGTTTATGACCTTCCATTTCGCGGAGAGTGCTGCCAATATCCTCACTAATCCCAAACTCGACCCGGTATCAAAAATCCCTGAACTCAAAGTCGCAGCAGTCAAGGTGGAGAAGCTGTAGGTGCTGGAAGGATGCCCAGACTATTCTCGCCACTTCTTCTCGGCTGCCAGCCTTCTTGCCTTGTCGAGGTCAGCCTGACTGTTTATATTGAAGAAGCTTAGGTGCTCCGGGTCAAACCTGTCTATCTCGGCTTCTTCGATGTATCTCACCCTCACCATTGGATACAGTTCTATAATCTTCAGTTCGTTTTGCTTCAGCAATTCCCGGATGGGGTCCACACAACTCTTGGAATACACTGCGCAAAGAGGTTCGACCTTCTCTTTCATTCGGGGGACAACAATATCAAACCCAGCACAGGTCTGAGTCATATATTCAAGCAAGCCAACGCTCACAAATGGCGTGTCACAGCTAACAACGATAGCACGCGAATTGGATGAAGCTATCAAGCCTGAGTAAATCCCTGCCAGTGGACCCTTTCCAGGATGAATATCGGCTACCGTTCTTAGCCTCACATCTGAGGAACAGGGAATCTCTTCACCATGGGCAGTCGCTATGATGATTTCCGGACTGAGGGTAGCTAGGCGGTCAATCACCCATTGAATGAGGGTCTTGCCTCGGACAGTCTGTAGAGACTTGTTGCGACCAAGCCTAGAACTTTTGCCGCCAGCGAGAATAATAGAAGTCATGCCGAAAACATCGGAAATGCAGAATCACGTTAGCATATCGGATAAAGCTGAGCAACTCCTCGACGATTGTCGAACCTCGCGTCTTGTATTAGAATATCGGTATGCAGATACGGTGAGAGAGGTATTGATGCGCTTGCGTATTGGTCGCGGAAGTCGTCCCTGACGTGCGTAGCCAAATGGAACCATTAGCTTCCGCACGATGATCTACTTGGACCTGCAAACGATGATGGAAGAGCTATACGAGGCCAAAGTAAAAGAGATAATGATAGCCGGGGAGAAGACCCCATTTATGGAGGAGAACGCCGGGTGGGAGGAGTTTCTTGCCAAGCTTTCCGTCAGGGCACACGCATGGGTGGTTAACAGTACAGAGGAGATGAAGCTGGTGGGGATAGTAACTGAACACGATATACTGCGCATTATTATTCCTCCCGCGCACAGAAAGATAAAGATGTTTGGAATTCATAGGGCTGACATGCTGCACAAGGAAACTGTCGTCCAGGATATCATGACACATAATCCTGTTGTATGCTCGCCTGAGGAAACTGTGACTGACGTCTTGAAAAAGATCGCTTCCTTCAATATCCGCAGACTAGCAGTTGTTGATGAAAATAAGAGACTCTTGGGAGAAATAACAATCCAGCTCTTGGTAAAAAACCTCAGACATAGGTTCAGAGCTACTGAATGAATATCTATGTCCTTGTTGCATTAATCCTCCTTCTTGGATTTATACTCGGCAGGGTATTACGCAGGCTGCGGCTCACGGAAATTCTGGCATATATCCTGGCCGGTATTATCATAGGACGGGTTCTGAATTTCAGCCCACCTGAACAATTCTATGTTATCATCACTGGAACCACACTTGCACTGGTTGCCTACATAATAGGATTGACCTTTTCCTTCACCTTTCTCAAAAGGCTGGGCAAGCAGATGGTCATCATATTGATTGTGCAGGTGGCCATGACCTTCGTTGCTACGGGCGGTTTTGTATATTTATTAACGAAGGACCTACCGCTTTCCATAGTTTTGGCTTCGCTCGCTCCGGCTACTGCTCCAGCAGGAACAATAGCAGTTTTGAGGGACATAAAGGCAAAAGGAACACTTACAGATATGACCATTGCTCTTGTCGGGCTGGACGATGCACTGGTGATAGTCGTTTATGCGGTGGGGATCCGGTTCACAAAGATGTTATTGGGCGCAGAAGCAAGCGTTTCAGCTGCCTTTAGTTATCCACTATGGGAAATTTTTGGTGGCCTGGGACTTGGTGCAGTAATTGGCATCGCTGTTTCTTATTTGACGAAGAAAATGCATCTCTCTTCTGACCACCTTTTCGTTATCTCTCTGGCTCTGGCGCTTCTGTGTTGGGGTGTGGCGGAAATGATCGGAGTTTCCGCAATCCTGGCATGTATGGCTTTAGGGACCGCAGTGATCAACCTCAATGTCCAGGTCGGCAAGCGCTCAAACGAATTGGTGGACAATATCATGACGCCGATATTTGTCTTGTTTTTCGCCACTATTGGCATGGAGATGGACTTCTCACTTTTTCAGTCTATATGGCCGCTGATAATCGTGTATGTCGTCGGAAGAAGTATTGGTAAGATGGCTGGGTGCAGTCTGGGGGGTGTTTTAGCCAGATCTGAGCCCAAGATTAAGAAGTATCTTGGCTTTGCCATGTTAGATCAAGCCGGCGTTGCCATGGGCCTCGCGCTTCTGGCAGCCCAAGCGTTATCGGGCTATGAACTTGGAGGCGCGATAGTGACACTTATGGCGACTACTACGGCAGTCCATGGACTCATCGCCCCACCTCTAGTGCAATTTGCTGCCAAGAAGGCTGGAGAGGCAAACATATAGTACCCATGAGAATCCTGGGTATTGAGACCTCCTGTGATGAGACTGCCGCCGCCGTAGTGGAAGACGGCAGCAGAATTGTCTCTAATGTTGTGGCTTCACAGATAGATATCCATGCTCGCTACGGCGGCGTGGTCCCTGAAGTTGCCTCTAGGCAGCATCTCCTCACAATTATCCCGGTTATCAACCAGGCCATTACTGGATTGTCCTGGCAGGACATCAATGGCATTGCAGTGACCTTTGGTCCAGGACTTGCCGGGTCTCTCTTAGTGGGCGTTAATGTAGCAAAAGCAATCGCCTTGGCTAAGAATTTGCCCATGACCGGGGTCAATCACCTCGAGGCACATATCTATGCCAATTGGCTGGATTCCCCTCCCTATGGCGGAGAGAAGACAGTGAAATTCCCCTGCCTATGCCTGATTGTCTCCGGTGGGCATAGCGATTTAGTATTGATGAAAGGACATGGACAATTCGAGAAGTTAGGCCGCACGCGTGACGACGCCGCTGGCGAAGCCTTTGACAAAGCGGCCAGAATCCTGGGCTTGGGTTATCCGGGGGGGCCAGCTATTGAACGGGCAGCTGGTTCTGGAATCCCTAGCCTGGCTCTTCCCCGGGCATGGCTGAAAGATAGCTGTGATTTCAGCTTCAGTGGCCTGAAGACCGCGCTGTGGCATCTTGTTGATAAAGGAGAGGTCGGAGTGGCGGATGCCGCAGCAAGCTTCCAGTTGGCTGTAGTCGATGTATTGGTGACCAAGACAATTGAGGCCGCCAGCCAAATGAAAGTGGAGCAAGTCTTACTGAGCGGTGGAGTGGCAGCCAACAAGATGCTAAGCCAACAGTTTTTGGCCAAGTCGCCGGTACCAGTTCTTATTCCGCCTCCACGCTTGTGCACTGATAATGCTGCTATGGTGGCGGCCTGTGGCTACTATCGTTTTCAGGCTGGGCTTATAAGCGGGCATGATCTAGATGTGGTGCCCAGCCTCAGTCTTGGTTGAGATCCTAACCCTTCCCAGGGAACCTGGCAATGGCGCCAGAGAATTCTAGGGAGTTAATCAAGGCGTGATTCGAAGTTCCCATTAGCGCCAATCGATTATTTCCAACTTTTTCCAACTAGGCTCGTTTTGTTCAGATAGTCTCCGTGTCGATAGTACTTTCAGGCTATGGCCGGACGACCCTGATGATCAATTACAGGACTTCTTGGTCATAGACAGGCCAGAGAACTTCTATTAAGCTTTTGATAGTGGAAGTGATCGCCAGCAAAGGGGGTAGCAAATTGGAGACGGAAG
>CAZLCQ010000027.1:0-10229 GCA_964557995.1 uncultured Dehalococcoidales bacterium | reverse complement strand
CGGTTTAGTGTAATAATTCAAGAAAAATCTGCTGAATTTCGGCAGGAATCTCTTGCTTTTTTGGTTTTTCTTGCTATAATTGAAAGTTAGCAATCTCAATGGGAGAGTGCTAAAATAGATCCAGGAAAGGAGGTAATATGGCTAAAATAGAACCTTTGGGAGACAGGGTAGTCATAAAACCCACACCCCAGGAAGAAGTAAGCAAAGGAGGGATCGTCTTGCCCGATACAGCCAAAGAGAAGCCCCAGGAGGGGAAGATCATTGCTGTCGGTCCGGGCAGGTTGACTGAAGAGGGCAAGCGTATCGCCATGGATGTGAAAAAAGGCGATAAGGTTATCTACTCCAAATATGCCGGTACTGAGTTCAAGCTTGATAACGAAGAGCTGATGATCATGCGTGAAGGCGATATCCTGGCCAAGAAGATTTAAGAAAAGGAGGTAGGCGAATGGCAAAGCAAATTATTTTCGGCGAAGAAGCAAGGAAAGCATTAAAGAGTGGCGTCGACATTCTAACTAATGCTATAAGGGTGACTCTGGGGCCAAGAGGGCGGCCTGTAGCATTGGATAAGAAATGGGGCGCTCCTTCCGTTCTCAACGATGGGGTTTCTATAGCTAAGGAAATAGAGTTGCCTGACCCGTTTGAGAATATGGGTGTGCAGCTAGTGAAGCAGGCAGCCACCAAGACCAATGACCAGTGCGGTGATGGTACCAGTACATCCACTATCGTAGCTCAGGCTATCATCAGTGAAGGCTTCAAGAACATCGCTGCTGGTGCCGATGCTATGGCCTTGAAACATGGAATTGAGAAAGGGGTGGAGGCCATAGTTGGAGAACTCAAGAAGATGTCTATACCTGTGGCTGGTAGGGAACAGGTAGCTCAGGTAGCTGCTATATCGGCCATCGATCAGGAAATCGGCAACTTGATTGCCGACGTTATGGAAAAGGTGGGCAAGGACGGTGTTATCACGGTTGAGGAAGGGAAGGGCCTGCAATTTGAGACTGAGTTTGTTGAGGGTATGAAGTTCGATCGCGGCTACATAAGTCCTTACTTCATCACCAACGCTGAACAGATGAGAGCCGAACTGGATGACCCTTATATCCTCATCACTGATAAGAAGATCTCGGCAATAAATGATATATTGCCAGCTCTGGAAAAAATAGTTCAAGTGTCCAAGAATCTGGTCATTATTGCTGAAGATATCGAGGGAGAGTCCCTGGCTACACTGGTGGTTAACAAACTAAGGGGTACTCTATCTCCGCTGGCGATAAAGGCACCTGGCTTTGGAGACAGGAGAAAGGCCATGCTTCAGGACATAGCCGTTCTTACCGGAGGGACTGTCATATCTGAAGAAGTTGGCAGGAAATTGGATTCGGTGACTGTGCAGGACTTAGGGCAAGCCAGGAGGGTGATTGCCGACAAAGATAACACCACGGTTGTTGAGGGCAAGGGCAAGACGAAAGACATCGAGGGTCGAATCAAACAAATCAGGTCCGAGATTGATATCAGTACCTCGGATTATGATAAGGAAAAACTGCAGGAAAGACTGGCGAAATTAGCAGGTGGAGTGGCAGTTATAAAAGTAGGTGGAGCCACGGAAACAGAGCTCAAAGAGAAGAAACATCGTGTGGAAGATGCCTTGTCGGCCACTCGAGCTGCTGTGGAGGAAGGTATCCTGCCTGGTGGGGGTGTTGGCCTGCTAAATGCCTTGTCAGCTTTGAAGAAAGTCAAGCTGGAAGGAGATGAGGCCACTGGCGTGAACCTCCTGAAACGAGCCCTGGAGGAACCCCTGAGGTGTATCGCCACAAATAGTGGCAAAGAAGCCTCGGTCGTAATAAACAGTGTAAAGGAAAGCAAACCCGGGATAGGCTACGATGCCCTCAAGGATGAACTGGGAGTGAACATGATAGAGAGGGGCATTGTTGACCCGCTGAAGGTCACCAGAAGTGCTCTACAGAACGCTGCCAGCATTGCCGGCATGATTCTGACCACGGAATCCTTGGTGACAGACATTCCTGAGAAGGAAAAGATGCCGGCGATGCCAGGAGGAGGAGGAGGATACGAGGGCATGATGTAGCCTCTGTGGCTGGAATTCAACTAAATTCACCAGAAGCAGAAAGAACCGCCTCATGGCGGTTCTTTCTGTATAGTATTAGACCTTAAGCAATTGCCTTAAGGCATTTTCCTTGCTCAGACTATCTTCTTTAGTTGGTCCTGTGATAGCCAGATTAAGCCCACTATCGGTTAGAATCTTCTGAGCGACTTCCTGTAGCTGGTCTGCGGTAATGGCGTCCACAATAGAAACAACGTCGTCTATGTCTAGTATCTGCTGCAGCAATATCTCCTGGCTACCATACCATAGTGCCACGTTCTGGTTGTCCTCAAACCGCAGATATAATCTTCCCTTTGACAATTCCTTGGCCCTGGTGAGCTCGCTGGCGGGGATTCCCTGTCTGACTTTTGATAACTCTTCGAGAATGGCTACCACTGCGGTTTCTGCTTTGTCCGGATCAACCCCAGCGCAAATGCCGAATGACCCCGAATTCAGGAAGTGCTCGGTGTAACTGTGAATATCATAGGCCAATCCCCTGCGCTCTCGTATCTCAAGAAATAGGCGGCTGCTCATACCACCGCCCAGGACTGTGTTAAGCAGATCGACGGCAAAACGTTGAGGATGGGACCGAGAGAAGCCGTGAACTGCCAGGCAAAGATGCGCTTGCTCGATGTCTTTGGGCTCGATGCGCAATCTGGCTTCTGTTTGCTCGTCGCTAGTTGCATAACCGGTGGCCAGCTTCCCGGCAGCCCATTTTCTGAATAGAGGCTCGATCTGAGCCATCGCTTCTTCATGCTGTATGTTGCCGGCGACGCTGAGCACAACGTTATTGGCCACATATCGGCGCGCCAGGTAGCCGAGCAATTGCTCCCTTGTCGAAGAGGACACAGTGTCCTTGTATCCGATTACCTCGCGCCCCAGAGGTTGCTCAGGCCATAGTAGCTCATCTATCAGTACGTTCACCCTCTGTTGAGGAATGTCCAGGTTCATCTTGATTTCCTCCATGATGACCTGGCGTTCTTTGTCGATATCTTGGCTGTCAAAGCGGGAATTGAGCAGGAGGTCGGACAGCACATCCAGCGCGATGGGGAAATGCGAGCTGGCGACTTTGCACCAGTAGACGGTTACCTCCTTGTCCGTGCCACCGTTGATTATGCCGCCAACGCCTTCAATATCTTGAGTTATCTCCCTCGATGTTGGTCGACGCTGTGTGCCTTTGAAGAATAGATGCTCGGCGAAATGGGAGATGCCAGCCTGCTCTTTGGTTTCGTAGCAGGAGCCAGTGCCCACGAGGACAGCAACGCACACCGAACGGCTGTGAGACATAGTGCTGGTGATTACCCTCAAACCGTTATCGAGCACACACTTGTTGTACATTTCCAGGAATTTTACTTTGCCTTACATGCGCCGTCAACGTACCTCTGCTGCCTTCTGGCATCTGGTCCTTCTTACCGCATGATATAATTGACAATGCGTGATCGAAGTGAAGAGCGAAGAGCTATGACAATCATAGTTGAAGACAATGCTATTCGGTTGGAGAGGCTTGAACTTGGTCCGTTTGGGACTAATGCCTACATCGTGGGCTATCCAGGAACGCAGGAGACTGTACTGGTAGATGCTCCTGCGGAGCCCAAAGCCATTATGGATGAACTGGGTAGTGCCGCGCTCAAATATATCTTGTTAACTCACAATCACATTGACCATATTGGTGCCCTCGCTCAGTTACGAGCAGAACTGATGGTCCCCCTAGCGGCTCATTCTGCAGACACCAGTAACCTGACACCGCCGCCAGAGATACTGCTGAATGATGGTGACGTGATCCAGCTGGGAGAACTCAAGTTCACCGTTCTCCATACTCCGGGACACACTCCGGGCAGCTTATGCTTCATGGTCGGTGCCTACCTGATATCGGGAGACACTATTTTCCCTGGTGGACCGGGCAAGACAGGATCTCCGGATGATTTCAGGCAGATAATCAAGTCCATAACCGAGAAAATCTTTGTGCTGCCAGACGATACCCAAATATACCCTGGTCATGGCGATCCCACTGTGCTGAAGAAGGAAAAAGATGAGTTTGCTGTGTTCGCCTCGAGACCTCATGCCGGGAACTTGCATGGCGATGTGCTCTGGCTTCGAACTTAGCTGTGGGTGTTTGGTCAATAGATCAGGGGTAAGCCATTAGCTGCCAGAACCAGGAAGCTACTTACCAGCCTATCTCTACCCGGTAGAAAGCTTCAGCTAATTCGTAGCCTTCATCTTGGGCGAGCATCTTGTGGCGCTCCCTGAGGAGTTCTTTCCAAGGCCTGGCGGGATTGCTGCTCATCTGGCTCTTGTGGCAGTACAGAGCAGCAATCTTGACGTCAAAGGTATCGGTAATATCAGTGCGGTAGTTAGGCTCCTGAGCACCCCATAATAATACTTCTTTGACTTTGTGGGGCTGAAGATCCTCCTCCAGCAGATCAGGAAAGGACAGAGAGTCCCTGGCGCAGGGGAAGATGGCATCAAGCGTAACCTGTCCGGTAATTCTGTGATCGCGGTGCCAGACATAGCGTCGATACGCATCGGCAGTCGCCACCGTCTGAGGCTTGTACATCCTTATCAAGCGCACAAGCTCTTTTCTAAATTCAGGTGTGTCTTCGAGCGTCTGGTCTGGATGGCGCAGGAAGATGACCTCTCTGACCCCTAATAGCTTGGCTGCTGCCAGCTGTTCTTGTTCTCTGATTCCGGCAAGTTGATCCGGCTTGATATTGGGGTCAGCGGTACCTTTATCGCCGCTGGTGCACACCACGTAAATGATATCCTTTCCCTCACTTGTCCACCGACGTACCGTCCCGGCGACGCCAAATTCGGCATCGTCGGGGTGAGGTGTGACCACCATGATGGCGGCTGGCTTAGTCATGATATCTGGAGGCGCAGGATTAGGGCATCTGAAGCAATTGTATAACATTCGGTAGACTGATACAATTTGGACCGGAACGGTAGTGAAGTCAACTGCCCAATTCATTCCTCATCACGAACTCGATGACTCACTCTGTGCTGCCTCATTGGGTCGCTACGCTTGATGAATCAGGCCAAAATAGCAATCAGAAACTACCAGCCGGCCGATTTTCGTGAGTACGTCCTGTTGCAGGCTCAAGTCGAAAAAGCAGAGCCGACGGGGCGTTGTGTTTCGCCGCAGTTCATTGCTGAACAACTGGGACGGCCAAACCACTATCCCGGGCAGGACTTGTTTATCGCTGAGATAGGCAACGTTGTTGTGGGTTATATGGATATCGAGGCAGAGCTGGCTATTGGCCGCGTAATTCTGGACTGCAGGGTACAGCCCGAACATCGCAGAAAGGGACTGGCCACACAGCTGTTCAATTGTGCCGTAAACAGGATCAAGGAACTGGGAGTCAGAGTAGTCCACGTGAATATAAGGCAAGATAACATGGTTGCCGGAAAGATACTCACTGAACTGGGCTTCAGTCTCGTCCGGCAGTTTCTTGAATTGAGACTGGATATTGGTCGTGTTGACGGCTTGCATGTTCATTCCGCCATAAAGTGGCGCTATTTGCAGCCCGGGCAAGAAGATGAGTTGACCAAGCTTCAGAATCGTGCTTTCGCTGATGCGTGGGGATACAACTCCAATACCGTGGAGACAATAACCTTTCGTATCAGTCAAAGCACCTGTTCGCGTCAAGATATAGTTCTTGCCTACGATGAGGATAGGGCTGTCGGCTGTTGCTGGACCGGGCTAAGCTATGAGGGGGGAATACCCAGTGTGAGAAGAGGACGAATACATATGCTTGGAGTGGACCCAGACCACAGAGGCAGAGGAATAGGTAGAGAATTGATGATGGTTGGATTAACCCGCCTTAGAAACAGAGGCCTAGGGGTTGCCGAGTTGACTGTAGACAGCGAAAACAAAGCAGCCTGCGCTCTCTATCAATCCCTCGGGTTCGAAGTTGAAGCCAGAACACTTTGGCATGAAAAGTCAGTAGACTGAGGCAAAGAGGCAACATGCTTTGCCAACACCAGTCGGCAATCCTTGGCAATCGCTTCAGCGATATTAGACCAGCTGAGCTTGTTCACGGTTGCCCGAATTGACTGTGCGGACTTTATATTTGACTCTGGGCGTGAAATAAGCAAGGCTATTCTATCAGCAAGACGTCCGGGATCGTTGTCTTCTATCACGTAACCCGTCTCTCCCTGTCGAATAAGATTCTTGTGGTTTCCTACATCAGTAGCTACTACCGGCGTGCCACAAGCCAGGGCTTCCAGAGCCACCAGCCCAAAGCTCTCGTAATAAGAGGGAACCACACAAGCGTCAGCCGCGCTGTAAAAATGTGGTAACTGCTCATGCTTGATCAAACCCCGAAAGTCAACTGAATTCTGCACTTCGAGACTATGGGCCAGTTTCCGCAGCCGTTCTATTTCATATTGACTTTGTTCACCGCCGCCGATTATTATCAGCTTCAACTTGGGGATGTGACTGAGATGGGGCAAGGCCTTTATGAGATTGTCCAGACCCTTCAAGGGATCGATTCTACCCACAAACAGAATAATCCTATCACTGTCTAAGCCTAATTGATGCCTGGCCTGTGCTTTCCCTATGATTCTGAAGTGCTCCAGGTTCACACCGCAGGGCACCACGCCGATCTTTTGCGGCGATGCACCATAATGCCTGATAAGTGCGCGCTCTTCCTTATCTGTTGAAGCGATAATGTGATGGCAGTTCTGGACCAGGTTCCTCTCTGTCTCAATGCGAAGCTCGGGCTCCTCCTCGCCTAGTGCTGGCCCAGTCCTTTCCCTAATCGCATTCTTAACCGCGCCCAATGTATGGAACATGGCGATGTGGGGAACATGCCATCGCTGCTGTAGGTACATTCCTGCCAGTGCTGACAGCCAGTAATGGCTAAATATAAAATCGTACCGGAGGTTGTTGCCGTTTCTGAACCTCTCCAGGTTGTTGACAAAGGCAGGAAGGTGGGAATACACGGCCAACTTATCTATCTCCTCGTCTTCACCTGCCCTGAGGTGGATGAGCCGTGCATTCTGGTTGAGTTCATAGATCTGGTGGTCTTGGGGGTCGTGAACACGGGTATAGACGTCTGCCGAATGTCCCAGTTTGCCCAGTTCGCAGGCAATCTCTCGGATGTAGACACTCATGCCGCCAGTGTCTTTGGTCCCTAGTTTGCCCACAGGGCAACTGTGAGCACTGAGCATAGCTATTCTCAGTTGATCAAGCGGCATCAGAGTGTTTGCCTTCTTTTTATCATCATGTGATAGTTATCTGGCAGCTGTACAGTGGTATTTCCTGGCCACCGAGTTGATATTTGTACGGTTCTCCACCTTTCAAAAAGTTCCATTTCTTCTTGCCTTTCTCGATGCTCTCCTTGAGGCAAAGGGCTTTGCAGAGCAGGCCCACGCTTAAATAGCTGAATTGGGGATCATAGGCACTATTATAGAGATAGTGTGAGTCGTTGTAGTCAAAACCCATAGTCATCGCCGCTGGTACCTTGTCCAGCTGTAGGATTCCTATCCTCAGCAGCCCAATGTCTGCCATGGCTTCAGCCAGTGACCTGAAAAAAGATTCCATCTTGGGATCCATGAAGCTCGCCTTCTCATCCTTGCTCAATGCAAAGAGCTTCAGGAAGACATCCAGATAGTCTTCAACCTCGCGACTGACTTCAACACAGTGATGTTCTACATTGCCTGCCTCCCACAACCGCCTCAATTTCCGTCTGACTTCATGGCGCTGCTTGTTATTTAATACCGCCAGATATTCACTCCAAGCAGTAGGTAGATCTAGCTCCAGAGAAACATCCTCAGAACAACACGTAACCTTGTAGCCACGGCTTCGGGCGATGCCTACGAGTTGAGCGAGCACGGTAGAATCGGGTCGTAGAGGCCTCAGTTCCAGCTTCCTTATACCGTTCTCTCTCAAATCATCAAGCAATACTTCGAAGAAATTGCTCTCTTTCCCCGGGGCGATAACAAAATCCAAGTAGTCGCAGACATCAGCGCTACCGACAAAAGAAGCCGTTTCCTTGCTGATCACAAGCGGGGCAAAGCCGATGATTCTCTCTGCTTCCCGCAGCATCCGTAAATACAGTTCACCCTTTCCGCCGAATGCATCCCACCATGCGTTCAGCCAGGCAGGCAAAACAAAGATGGAACTCCACTTCAGACAGTGACGCAGCCTGTCCCAGGAAGAAGTAATCCCATCGATACTCTCGACAGTGAGGGTGTAACTCATTAGTGTTTACCACAATATAGCGACTAACCGTGTCTGAATCAACCGCCGTACTTGCCACGAATGACCGGCGCCGGCATCTGACAAACCCGACCCCATCCTCGAGGCACGTCGGGCTATTCTTTTCTCACAAACTGTTGAGCGGCTTCGCCCATCGTGACGCCACTGCCGGAGCTCAGACATATATCGGTCTCCATGCGCAGCCCAACGTCGAGCGGTGTCGACGCAGCAATACTGACCGCTCTTTTGGCGCCCTGAGTGAGGTGAGGATTAATTCTGGCTATTTCTTCAGCCAGTTTCCTGGCTTCGATCATGAGCTGCTCTTTGGGATATACGTGGTCTACCAACCTAACCCGGAGTGCTTCGGCAGCGTCAATTCTGCGTCCAGTCATAATCAGCTCCTTGGCGATGCCCGGTCCAACTATGCGAGGCAGCCGTTGTGTACTTCCCAGGTCAGGGATGACCCCCAGCTGAATCTCAGGAAGCCCGAACACGGCAGTGTCACAAGCCAGACGCATGTCGCAGCAAAGAACAAGTTCCAGGGCTGCTCCTAGACAGTAGCCATTTATGGCAGCGATGACGGGTATGGCTAGCTCCTCGTACATAGTAAATATCATTTTCAAGCCGTATAGCGAGTCATAACCCTGTCGATAGCTGGGAAAAATGTTCATAGGCCCACTGCCTGAGGCTACCATCTTCAGATCAAGGCCGGCGCTAAACGCCTTGTCACCGGCACCGGTCATAATTACAGCCCTGACCTGGGGGTTTTCTTTGACAGCCTGCGCTTGTGTTCGAAGTCCCAACAGGACGTCATGATTGAAGGCGTTTAGTGCCTCCGGCCGGTTCAGCAGCACCGTGGCAATACTATCTTTGATATCCAGTTGGACAGCGCCTTCATTTGCCATTTTTATCTCCTGCGACGGGGCAATTTCGACTGATTTTACATCTCAGCTGTGACTAGAGTCAATTGTCTTAGCTTGCGTCGCTACGCGAGTCATTGTCTAATATCCGGGGTGATTCTCGTGAACAAGCAGTGTATAATTGGGGAGAAGAAGAACTGAGGCGTATTCTCAGAGGGAGCATGGCAGTCTTAGAGATTCGCACTTTGCCCGACTCAATACTGCGGCAAAAAGCAAAGAAAGTAACCAGAATCGACAACTCCGTTCGGAAGTTGATCGACGACATGATTGAAACCTTGCGCGCCGAGCCCAACAGGGCCGGCCTGGCTGCCCCACAGGTGGGAGTCCTGCTCCGCATAGCAGTCATCGAGTTGCCGGAACAGGAACTTATTACTCTGATTAACCCGGAAATCGTAAAAAAGGAAGGTGGGCGAATAGTCCAGGAGGGCTGCTTATCCGTACCTGGTTACTTTGGGGAAATAGAGAGAGCGGTGACAGTGAAGGTCAAAGCGAAAGACCGCTACGGTAAGCAATTTCGCCTCAAGGCGGAAGGCTTGCTGGCCCAGGCTTTGGAACAGGAAATTGAGCACCTCGATGGCATTCTATATATTGACCATCTGGAGAGCGAGGACAAGCTGTTTGAGGCTGCCCAGGAAGAAGAAGTCGCGGAGGGTGAAGAGTCTGATTGAAGGACTGATGGATGCAGCACTCGAGTCCCAAGTCCTGAACGAGAAACCTTGAATCCCGGCATCCATATCCTGAATCACATCTAATGACCAAAGCCCAAACCGTTAGGCCGTTTCTGATCTGAAATCTGAGAATTGAAATCTGTTCAGGGTTCTGGCGTGGAGTTCCGGGTATCTAGTGCAGTGTTTCTGAGATTTGCGGTTCAGTTGATGGGGATAGCCCAGCCTCAGGCTCGGCTATCCCCGTTTTGTCTTTCTCTATGCCTGTTGCTGTGCCTGGCGCCTTCTTCTCCCCCAGACAATTCCCCAGATGATCAGGCCGATCGCGACTATTATGAGGATGATGAGCCACCAGG
>CAZLCQ010000026.1:0-10419 GCA_964557995.1 uncultured Dehalococcoidales bacterium | reverse complement strand
GCTATTCCGCGCTCTCTGGAGCTGAAGACGACTCGCCCCTTTTTCACTATGACCACGTTCCATTTATCTTCCTCCAAAAGAGAGCGAGCCAGGTCAATATCTTCCATGTTACTTCGCATGGTGTGCTAAACAGTGGCTAGATCCTAAGAACGGTTGAAATCAAAGGACAAAAAATCAAAATTACCAATCAAAATGCAAAAAATCATTGTCTTCCCCGACCCACGAATTCACTTCAGGTTTTGCCCTATCATTTTGCATTCTCATTTTTCCTTATCTAGCTCATATGTCATGTCGCCCAGGCCGAGCTCGTGCGCAGTTCTTACCTGGATCAGGCTATCGGTTCCATTTATCTTGCCCAGTATATCGGGAGAACTGATGGCAGCGAATTTCCCCAAGGGTTTGCTTTGCGCAATCAAATCCAACGATGCTTTGTCAACGGCTACCACATCCATGGAGGCCAGGATGCCAATATCAGGAACCACTGGAAAACCCGAGGGCGAGACGCAGTCACATAGCCGCGTTACGTCCTGGACAAAGTTGATGAAAGCCACCTTAGACTGAAATCGGCCTAGTACTCCCGCAGCGGCATGAGCCAGGAAGACCTGAAACCGCTCCTTAGCTCCGGGAGGCAAAGAGTACACATCTTCCGGGCAGAGATAGAGACAATGACTGCAATCCAGACACTTCTCTTCATCACGCACCACTTTTTCTTCAACTATCGACAACGCTTTGAACGGGCATCCTTCAACGCATTGTCCGCACCCGTTGCATCTAGAGATATCGATGATAGCCCGATTCGCCCTGTGTTGAGCGCCCTTCGAGTCCTTGGTAACGCAGCCCATAGCCACATTCTTGATAGAGCCGCCAAAGCCGGCCAGCTCATGTCCCTTCAAATGAGAGACTACTATCATAGAATCGGCATCGAAAATCTTGCTGGCTATCTTTATCCTATCTAAATAGCAACCGGAAACGTGCATCGGTATGGCCGACCACTCCCCATCATAACCTTGCTCTCCATCGGCGATAACCACAGGGGCTCCCACCGATTCCTCGGTGAAGCCGTTACGGGCCGCTGTAGCTAGATACTGGCTGGCAGTGAACCTTCCCACAGGATAAAGAGTAGTGGTATCGGTGACAAACGGTTTGCCACCGGCTTCTTTGACCAAATCACAGACCCGGCGCACTACTGGCGGATGGAGGTAAGCACTGCCACCGTATTCCCCCATGTGCACCTTCACCGCCACGGAATCGCCGGCAGAGACGGCATGGGCTACTTTGGCGAAAAGAGTCCTCAACCCTTTGAGGAAAGCCCTACCCCTATCATAAGGAAAAAAGAAAACCTCGCTCTTTTGACTGGTCTTCACAATGTTTGCCTGCCCAATAGTATATCTCAGAAATCAAGCTAGAGTAAATTGATTCAGAACAGATTCCTGGCCTTCAGGCTTACGAAACCCTCATCGCAGACGATGATATGGTCGAGGACATCGATGCCCAGAATCTCGCCGGCTCTAGCCAGCCGCTTGGTTAGCTCCACATCCTCTTTGGAGGGCTCCGGGTCACCCGAAGGATGATTATGGGCAAAGATTACTGAGGCGGCGCAAGAGGATATTGCCTCTTTAAACACCTCGCGAGGATGAACAACGCTTGTATCCAGGCTGCCCATAGAAACTAGCTTGCGATCTATTAACCTGTTTCTTGTATCCAGGCAGAGCACCAGGAAATGCTCCTTCTTCTTGCCCTTCAACTGGCTCTTCACTTGGGCAGAAACATCCTCTGGGGACTTGAGTATCGGCCTGGGTTTCTCACTGGCATCCGCTTCCAGCCGCCTGCTCAATTCAAGGGCAGCCTTAATCTGAGTTGCCTTGGCTGGTCCAATACCGGTCGTCTGAATCAATTCCTCTACAGAGGCATTGGCAACGCCTTTGAGATTGCCAAACCGGCTCAGCAACTTCTGGCTAGTCATCATAACAGACTCGCCTTTGGTCCCTCGACCCAGTATTACAGCCAGTATCTCCTGGGCAGAAAGAGCTTCACTGCCCAGCTTCAACAGTCTCTCTCTCGGGCGTTCACCGAGCGGCAAATCATGAATGGTGAAGGAGTCCTTCATAGCTTATCCTACACGGTTGATGCGCCAGATGACCTCCGCTTGGTCCGCCTCCTCAGAGCCACAGCCCCCCATACAACGAGTCCCGCACCAAGGGCCGCCAGCATACCCACCGAGACCGGATGTGGCTCACCATTCCGAGCTAGAGCTACAGGACTTGTCAGCGTCGCTTGCCAACCAGCATCAAGTCCGTCTATATCGAAACCATATACCTCATTCAAAGCTTCATCATAGGTACTACCCTGCTTCAAAATAGTCAATAAATCGAGCATCTTGTCCTGCCCATAACTATCCAGTAGGTACTTCACAAGGCTATAGCTCTCGGCATAGGAAAGGCGAGCTTTGTCAAAGTAGGCGGAAAAAGGACTGCACAGGCTGCGCACCGAAATAAGTGTGCCTTCCGAAATAGCCCTATTCAGGCTGGAGCGAAGATCAGGGTCAAGCTCGCCCTCACTGTATGTAGCTAGCCCTTCGTCAAGCCAGAGAGGAAGCTGTCCATAAGGGCTGAAGGTCGCCTGATGAACAACAAGATGCGTCAACTCGTGAACCAACGCTCTCTTGCCCCACTCGAGTTGACTCGGCGAGATACTAATAGCGATTATGCCAAAATCAATGAAGGCAACGCCGCCGGTCCATTCCTGTGAAAAAACCATGGCTCCCCTTAGATCACCGGTCGACTCATAAACATATATCTCTATGGGCTTCTCTGGATAGGTGCCAATATCCTGAGTCAGACTGGCAAGTCCTTCCTCACAAGTATCCATCAATTCCTGGGCGAAAGAATCGCTGCCGGTATACCAATAAAGCGTCATCCCTCCACCTTCGCCGGCACTGCTAGTCAAGCTGCGCCAAGTGAAGCGATTGTCATCGAAATGCATTATCTTGGGAAAGGTCTCAACCCTGTTCCCATCATCGTCTTCGATCATCCACCAATAGGTGACATCAGCGCCAGGGGGCAGGCTCGCATTCGCCATATCCCACACCCAGTCAGCCTCTATCGTGTTTGCCGGAGCGAAATCAGCCCAACCCTCGCTGACAACTTCAGCGTAGTTCATCCTATCCACCTGGTAATAAAGACGGGCATCCACAATATCAACATTGCTTTCCGCTTCAACAGTGAACACAGCCTGGCTTGGGAAGTCTACTTCCACATTGCTAGCTATGACTGCAATATCGGTTTCGGCTGTGACCAGTGAGGGACTCAAAAGGAAAAGAAGTCCGAGGATTATGGAGGCAACACGTCTGGTCATTTCCCCACTTTGGACCGAAGGTAGGCAGTGATGAATCCATCCAGTTCTCCATCCAGCACAGCTTCGGCATCGTGAACCTCGTAATCGGTGCGGTGATCCTTGACCATCTTATAGGGATGGAGCACATAACTCCTAATTTGATTTCCCCAGGCCGCCTCAACACGCTCGCCTTTCAGCTTGGCTCTCTCCTCCCCCTTCTGCTTGCGGTCAAGCTCCAGGAGGCGAGAATAGAGGACTTTCAAAGCGGCTTCTTTGTTCTGATGTTGAGACCTCTGGCTCTGGCAGGTCGCCACCAGACCTGTAGGTAAGTGAGTAATCCTGACCGCGCTGCTAGTCTTCTGCATATGTTGCCCGCCGGGACCACTGGACCTGAAGGTGTCTATCCTCAGGTCTTCTGGGTTTATTCTTAGATCCACCGTTTCTTCAGCTTCGGGGAGGACTTCCACCAGGGCAAAAGACGTGTGGCGCGCATGGTCGGCATCAAAAGGAGACAAACGCACCAATCTGTGTACTCCGTGCTCAGCCTTGAGATAGCCAAAGGCATAATCCCCTTTAATCTCTACGATAGCGTTTTTGATGCCAGCCTCTTCGCCCGGGGAGACATCCAGGGCTTCAGCCTCATACTCATGCCGCTCTGCCCACCTCAAGTACATCCTGAGCAACATGTTGGCCCAATCCTGAGACTCCGTGCCACCAGCACCGGCATGAAGGGCGAGCATGGCGTTCCGACTATCGTAATCGCCAGTAAAAAGCTGTTGACTCTCCAACTGTTCAAACCGAGAGCTCAGCTTTCCTAGCTCCAACTGCATCTCTTCTTTGAGAGAGGAATCTTCCTCCTCAATAGCCAGAACAATCATTTCCTGAAGATCGATGGCCTTCTTCTCCAACCCTCGCCAGACGTCGACCAGTTTCCGCTTGCGCGCAAGCTCACGCATCACGGCTTGAGCTTTGGCCGGATCATGCCAGAAATCAGGTTGTGCTGACTCTGCTTCTATTCTGGCAATTTCGTTTTCCTTGCCAGAGATGTCAAAGATGCACCATGATGTCTGAGATTTGTCGAAGCAAGGCTTCCAGATTTTCCTTCTCTTCCTGCATCTGCAATACTCCTAATCGACTAATGTCCCCTGGCAGCTTGATTCCGAGGTCAACATTCCCCCGGCAGCCAGGTGAGCCAGACGGGTAGGTTCAGGAAGTCTGTAACCACGGCAACACTTCATGACCCACTCCAAGGCCGATATCAAGTTAATCTTGTGACCCACGGAAACATATATTGGTTTCACTCCCAACCTGGTTCTCAGCGCTGCCCCGATAAGCTCCCCTTTGTCAAGCAATTCAGCCTGAGAGCCAGCTTCTTCTCCGAGAGAATGATGCTCACCACAAAGGATAGACTTAGCGCAGCCTATGGTAGGCAAGTCAAGAAGAAGTCCCACGTGTGAGGCAAGCCCAAATCTCCTGGGATGAGCAATCCCTTGACCATCAACCAGAACAAGGTCGGGAACATTACATAGTTCTTTGCAGGCAGCCAGTATCAAGGGGCTTTCCCTGAAAGACAGCAGGCCAGGAACATAGGGGAACCTAATCTCGCTGCGAGCTTCCTTTACCTCGACTATGTCCAACTCAGGATAACGGAGCACTACCACTGCCCCTCTAGCCACGCCCTGGGCATCGGGAGCAGATATGTCAATACCGGCAATAAGGCGCGGATTAACAACTCTGTTCTCAGTTGACACGGTTTTCGCCAGACTCAACTGTATTTCCCGTGCCTGGGCGACGCTCACCTGCCACTCGTGTAACACCTCCACTTTCATAGCTTGAATTATAAAGCATTCCAGTGCAATAACAAACTCCGAGGTTGCAGATACATAGTGAGTGTGGATTCTTGCCAGAGGTGTTAGCATTGGCGAAAGCGAACTGGTTTGTTATAATCACAGCGACAATCAATCAGGAGCTACTGAAAGGACTATCTAGCCGGCCGTAGAAATAGCTTACGTGAAAGCTTTGTCCGTTAGCAGCTCAAGGAGCTATCAAGGAGCAGCGATATGCCTGAAGAAATGATTAGTAGCGTAGAAGCCCTCGAGGCTAGAGCCGAAAAGATGCTCGCAGAGGCAAAGACCAGAGCCAGTGAAATTGTCCTCGAAGCCAAGGAGGAGGCCAAGAAAATGCTGTCTTCCCAGTTGCCGTTAGATGAGGTGAAAGCCGAGTCTGAGAAGATTGTAAGCAAAGCCCAGGCGGAAGCTGCCCAGAAGATCAAAGATGCCGAGAAGAGCGCGGGCGAAATCAACATCAATGCCGATAGAAAAGTGAAAGAGATTACAGAACTCGTGGTCAACATCGTCAAGGGGAAGAGCTGACATGCCGGCCGTGATTGTCAATACCCCTGACCCCATGATCAAAGTCAGGGTAATGACTACCAAAGACCACTCCACCGACACCCTAAAAACACTACAGACTGCTGGAGTGCTCCATGTTGAGGAAAGCCAAGAGCTAAAGCCTGTGGACAAACAAGCACTTGAAGAGGAAAGAAGAAGAGTCGGTGAACTACTAACCAGCATTAACGATGTATTAGCTTATGTACCGAAGGGAGAGAAGGTATTGCTGGGAGAGGATGTGGAGGTCACATATGACAGGCCTCTTGATGAAATTGACAGCGAAGTGAGGGCACTATGCACCAAGCTCGGGAAAATGCACCAAATAGCAGCCAAGCTCAAAGACAACATAAAGGAGCTCACCGAACTAGACAAGTATCTTGGCTCTTTGGGGCACCGGGCGGATGTCAAATTAACAGATTTGAGTTTTTCCGGTAGCTACCTCTTTTCCCGGGTGTTCGTGTTTCCCAGCGAACTGTTTGAGACCCTGTACACTAGACTCAGAGAGTACGTGCTCGAGAGTGTTGTGACCACGATAGAAGACGAGACAGTCTTGTTTGCCATTGCCAAAGCTGAAGATCGGGAAACCATAGAGACTGTTGTCAGGGATGGCGGGGCAAAAACTCTGGTCATACCCGAAAAAGATTTGACTCTGAGAGAATTTCTGGAAACAGCCAGTACTAATACCCACACTTTTGAAGAAGAACTGGCCAAGCTTCAGGCCGAGATCGAGAATAAGACCAGAGAGAACTTGGAGACGCTCATCCTTTTCCGCGAGGCACTATCAACCGAGACAGAAAGGTTAGCGGTTCTGGCCAAAGCCAGCGAAGCAAAATACGTAACGTTAATCGAGGGCTGGGTTCCACAGAATAATGCTGAAGGTGCAATCTCCGAACTCAGGGAGAGGGTAGGCTATGTATTTGTTGACACGCGTAAGCCGGAGCAGGTAGAGGAGCCGCCCACCAGGATGAGAAATTCAACCGCGGTCAAGCCTTTCGAAGTCATTGTGAACCTGTTTGGTACCCCAAAGTATAAGGAGTGGGACCCTACTCCGGTAATAGCATACTCGTTTGCCCTTTTCTATGGCATCATGCTGGGAGACGTAGCGTATGCCGCCCTTCTCATTCTGTTTGCCAGGTTCGGCCTGCGAATTCTCGTTGATGACCCTACAACTGAAGGCTTCAAGCTGTTCCAGAGGATAATCTACATAAGCGGCGGAGTTGGGCTGGTCATTGGTCTGCTTACCGGAAACTATCTAGGCGATTTTGTCAGGTTCTTTGGAATAGAAAGCTTGACGCTTGCCGCAACAATTAAGTACTGGCTTTCAGAGCCCGTGTACTTCATAGGACTATCTCTAGTAATAGGTCTGGTCCATATAAACATAGCTCACGTGCTGGCGCTTATTAAAGGAATAAGAGAGGGGCAGAAAGCGATAGTGCCCAACAAGGCCGGGCTATTTGTGCTTGAGATCGGCGCCATACCCTGGATTATGCATGTCATACTCGGCATGAATCTTCCTCTGCTGACTGAGCAAATGTATCCCATCCTGTTATATGTTGCCATTCTGGGCGTAGTGTTGATCGTCGCCTCTTCCCTTATGGAGAAGGGCGCTTTCCTGGGTAGTATCTTCTGGCTATTTGATATCACCGGCATATTGGGAGACGTTATGTCATATGCCAGGCTGGCCGGTGTGGGGCTGGCCACATATTTTCTCGCATACTGCTTCAACCTGATAGCCGATCTAGTGTACAACATGATGCCTGCCGGAGCAGTCCAATTTATCGTCGGCGGCTTGATATTCATACTGATTTTGCTCGCCGGACACGTGCTCAACTTGGCTCTCAGCGCGATAACATGTTTTGTGCACTCCCTCAGGCTATGCTTTGTGGAGTTCTTGTTCAAGTTTTTTGAAGGAGGCGGCCGGGCATACAGCCCGTTCCGGTTGAGGCCTCGACCTGTATCTGTCAAAGTATGAACGTAGAAAGAATATTTCTAACTAACGGAGGTGCAAGATGTTAATTAGCCCCGAATCCCTGGCAATCGTCGGAGGTGCCATAGCATTGGCCGGTGGCCTGGCAGGTTCTTCGATAGGCATCGGCATCGCTGGCTCGGCCGGCGCGGCTACGCTGTCCGAGGAACCAGGACAACTCAGGAATGTTATCCTCCTGGCCTCGCTGCCGATGACCCAGACCTTCTATGGCCTCATAACACTGATACTTGTTCTAACGACCGTACTCACCAGACTCGGTACGATGACCGATGGTGGTGGCATGGGTCTGGCCGTATTGGGCATCGGTATTATAACCGGCGCTGCTGAAGCATTCTCGGGAGCATACCAGGGCGCTGTGTGTGCCTCAGGTATCTCGCTTTTGCCCAAGACGAAGGGGCGGATATTGACCAACTCCATGATGTTGGCTGTATTCGTCGAGCTAATAGGCGTGTTCGGACTGGTATTCGCCATAATGTCCTTCGCCTTGTTAGGACTCTTCTAAAGGCGTCGAAAATGGAAAAAATAAGTGAAGCCGTTGTCAGCAAAGTGAGCCTCGACGCTCAGAGCATAACAGAAGAAGCTCAGGAGAAAGCGCGAGAAGAGATAGAGAGGGCCAAGAAACAGAGGGAGGTGAAGCTCGAGCAAGAGAGAGCCAGAATACTAGCAGAGGCCGAACAGGAAGCTGCCAGAATTCTAGCTCAGGCATCTATCAAGGCCCGACAGCTGATATCGAGTGCAAAAGCCGAAGCAATCGCCAAGATAACTGACGGGGCAAGCAAGGAACTCTCTGGAGCATCGAGCAGCGAAAGCAACCTCATAAGCTTGACCAGGGAAGCCGTGGGCGCACTAGGCACAGACAAAGCCAGAATCTACGTTTCTCCAAAGGATGTAAGCACCGCAAAAGAGGCTCTCCAAGCAGATAAGGAATTGTCTGCTAAGATACTGGAAGTTCGCGAAGTCGATTGTCTGGGCGGTGTGATAGCCGAGGATGCCGAAGGAAAGCTCCGGATAGACAACACTTACGAAACCAGACTGGAGATGGCGCTACCAAAGCTCCTGCCCAAGATAAGCGAAGCGCTCTTCAAGGCTCCTTGAAGGAATATCGTGCTTAACCCGAGATACGCGTTTATATCTGCGTGCTTGAAAGGTGAGGAACCCAAAACTGTCACCTCCGAGCATATAGATAAGATGAAGGCGGCGTCCAATCTAGAGGATGCTCTGGCAATCATCAGAGAGACGGACATAGGAAGCTATCTGGAGGAATCGGCTCTCAGGACTTTTGATGATTTGGATGAATACCTGTGGCGATATCTGGCGCAGCGTATTAGATATGTAGAATCGTTTCACTTTCTACCGGGAGACGTGCTGAAGATATCTAGAGCCTATGTTGTCAAATATGATGTCTTGAATATCAAAGCTGTCCTGCAACACCTTTCAGGTGCTCAAAGAACCAGCATGATACCGGTTGGGATTATTGATAACGACGGGCTACTGGAGGAACTCTCTAACGCTGAGGATATAGACGCTATCATCCAGATACTCATCAGGTGCAAAATGGGAGATTATGTGCCCGCCCTGGAAGAGTACAAAATAGACAAAAGCTCAAAGTCGAAGTTTGTCGCCGAAGCCAAGCTAGACCGTGAGTATTACAAAAACTTGTTGAACATGGCCAGGAGAATAAAAGATGGCTCTGCACTTGCCAAAGCTCTCGGCGTGATGATAGACCTAACAAACCTGCAAATTGCCTCCAGAGCTATAATTCAAGGCATAGGTCAGGATGCTGCTGAATTTGTTATTGCCGGCGGATACAGGATTACCGATAAAGCCATTGGAGAATTGTTACCCCTCAAAATCGCTGACATACCTGCTAGATTGGAGGATACTCACTATCAGCAAATAGCGATCGAAGTGTCCACTAACTATGACAAAAACAAGAATATCACCGCTGTAGATGAAATTATCGACAAGCATAAGTTTGAGATGCTCAAGGACATGCTGTCACCAAGAGTGTTATCCCCGCTGGTGATGGCCTGGTATTTAATCCTCAAAGAGGCTGAAATACGGAACCTGCGGCTGGTTCTAAAAACAATAGTCGACGGTGTTCCTGTTCAGGAAATAGAGAGTTATTTGGTGTTGTGACAAGATGTCCATTAAACACCTGGATATAGCCGTTATAGGAGACGAAGAACTGGTCAATGCAATGAGATTGACCGGCATCAGCAAATACTACACGATGCAGGGTGATCATGACACGCGTGAAAATGTAAGGAAAACTCTAACTGAGTTGCTGGCCGACCCTGATGTTGGCATAGTAATCATATTGGAAGACTACGCACAATATGTTGAAGACCTGATGAGTCAAGTTAGAAAGAAGAAGGGAACGACTCCCGTAATTGTCGAAGTCCCATCGAAACTTGGCACAAAGTACCCGGATCCTAGGGAATATTACAGGGCCCTTATCAGAGAATCTATAGGGTTTGAAGTAGAAATTTGAGATTATGGCAAGAGTAGGAGGATAAAGACATGGGCAAAATATGGAGAGTTTCGGGTCCTCTAGTCATCGCCGATGAAATGAAAGGTTCCCAGGTTTATGAAGTTGTCGAGATAGGTGAAGAAGGGCTTGTCGGGGAGATAGTGGGACTGGAAGGGAACAAGGCGATAATTCAAGCACACGAGGATACTCTGGGATTGAAAGTTGGGGAGGTAGTC
>CAZLCQ010000025.1:2869-10925 GCA_964557995.1 uncultured Dehalococcoidales bacterium | reverse complement strand
GGCTTCATTACCCTGATCTTTAACTTCCGGGGCACGGGAAAGAGCGAAGGCAACCTGGACATCCTGGGCTGGACCCGTGACCTGCAGGCCGCTCTTGATTTTCTGTACGGCCTGGAGGAGGTAGACAAGAATCACCTTTGCCTGCTGGGATTTAGCGGAGGGGCAGCGGTTTCCGTTCATACCGCCGCCCGTGATCCACGAGTATCCCTGGTGGTGACCTGTGCCTGCCCGGCGGACTTTCACTCCCTTCACCAGAGAGACAAGCCTCTGGAGGCTATACAGCGTTTTCGCCAAATCGGGGCCATCAGGGACAAGGATTTTCCACCATCGGTAGACGAATGGCAAAAAGGATTTGAGACCATCACTCCCATCAAATGGGTAGATAGGATTTCCCCCCGTCCTCTGCTTCTGGTCCATGGAGACGCCGATGAATTGATACCACTGGAGCATGCCCGCAGGCTCTACCAGAAAGCTAAAGAGCCCAAAGAGCTAAAGGTAATACCCGGCGCCCAACACAGAATGCGGCTGGACAAGGCAGCCATGGATTTTGTCCTCGATTGGCTCAAGGCGCGGTGCTAAGGCGTAAGAGCGTTCTCATTAGACGAACGGGCTAGCCTTGAAGGACGCCGAAGAAACAAGCAAGAGTCAATTGAATTGACCGCCGCGAACTATGCTCGACACTACGCGGTTACCTGTTTCTTTAGAAAGCTATATGTTCTCTGGCCTTTTGCGGACAGACTGAACAATCCGCTATTAGTGACCCCAGACACTATTTCATCTTCCTTCATATGATGGTCACTGACGGATAGGACTCCGTCCGGTTTCAATACGCGATGCAATTCCTTGAGTATCCTGTTCGGGTCGCCAAAGTGGTGAAAGATGTCGTACAACAGGACCACATCCAGGCTATTGTCTGGCAATCCGGTCTGGCAATCGGAGAGAATGGTTTCCACGTTCGCCAGTTGCTTTTTCGAGGCGATATCCTTGACTTTTCGAACTGCCAGTGGATGAATATCCAGAGCACAGATCTTTCCCGAATCGCCTACCAGTTCTGCAATCGCAACTATATAGCTGCCGGGGCCACAGCCATAGTCCAGCACATGAAACCCCGGTCTTATTCCCACCTCCTCAAGGATATCCTTGCGGGGCAGGCGAAGATCGCGAAATTTGTAGCCGAAAGCCATCAGCCCGAAACCAAGATTGGATTCTGCCTTATCCACGGTGTTCCCCCTTCTTTGACCAGTTCTGTGCAATTCCCACAGACTGTACTGGAAGTCAGTCCTTTGCCTTGCCTGCTTGCTTTATCAGCCAGTATTCCATGCTGTCGGCCAGGGCCAGCCAGCTAGCCTCGATGATGTTGGTGGAGCTCCCTACCGTCCGCCAGTTTTCCCTGCCGTCGCTGGATTCGATGAGCACCCGGACTTGAGATGCGGTGCCGGCGGTTTCCTCCAGAATCCGCACCTTGTAGTCAATGAGTTTCACGGCCGTCAGGTCAGGATAGAACCGGAGCAAGGCTTCACGCAAGGCTTTGTCAAGGGCATCGACCGGGCCATCACCTTCAGCGGCCGTATGCACTATTCTGTCATCTACCTTCACCTTGATGGTGGCTTCCGACATCGGCTCTTCCTGGTTTCCCCTGGTGGGCGGACGGCGCCGTTTCTCCACCACGATCATGAAATCGACTAACTCGAAAGGTGGTCGATAGTCTGGCTGAACCCGACGGAGCAGAAGATCAAAAGACGCCTCGGCAACGTCATACTGAAAACCCTGCTTCTCAAGAAACTTGATTTGCTCGAGTACTTCTTCAATTGCTTTGCCTTTGGGGACAGGTAGCCCGCGCTCCTTGGCCTTAAAGACAATACTTCCCTTCCCAGCTAGCTCTGAGACAACGACATGGGGTCGGTTGCCTACCAGATTTGGGTCTATGTGCTGATAGCTATCTTCCCATTTCATCAAGCCTGATACATGAATCCCACCCTTGTGAGTGAAGGCATCATCACCAACGTAAGGAGAGCGGTCATAATGCGGCATGTTGGCCAGTTCTGATACATAGCGAGAGACATCGCTAAGCTTGCTCAGTTGGTCGTCGGTAACGCAACCAATACCCATCTTGAGCTTCAAAGTTGGTATGACGGAACAGAGATTGGCGTTGCCGCAACGCTCACCGTAGCCATTAATTGTCCCGTGAACCTGAATGACTCCTGCTGCGACAGCGGCCAGGGTATTAGCTACGGCAAGCTCGGCATCGTTATGGGCGTGAATGCCCAGAGCGACGGGACTTGTCTTGCGTACAGCCTTGACAGCTTCCACTATCTGTTGCGGCAAGCTTCCGCCATTGGTATCGCAAAGGACCACGCATTCCGCGCCGGCCTTGGCCGCAGCTGCCACTGCCTGCAAGGCATATTCAGGATTATCCCTATAGCCATCGAAGAAGTGCTCGGCATCAAAGAAGACCCGGAGCCCCTTCGCTCTGAGGTAACTTATGGAATCTCTAATCATACTGAGGTTTTCTTCCGGTGTTGTCTCCAGAACCCGCGTTACCTGCCTATCCCAGGCTTTCCCCACCACAGTGACCACTCTGGCTCTGGCTTCAAGCAAGCCCTGGAGATTAAGGTCTTCTTCCGCCCGGCAACCTGAGCGTCTGGTGCTGCCAAATGCCACCAGAGTAGAATGTGTCAGTCGCGCATTTCGTGCTCTAGCAAAGAACTCCGTGTCCTTTGGGTTGGAGCCCGGCCAGCCACCCTCAATGAAGTCGATACCCAGCTCATCAAGCTTCTGGCAAATCTTGAGTTTGTCTTCAACAGAGAAGGAAATACCTTCCTGCTGGGCACCGTCCCTAAGAGTGGTATCGTAAAGCTGCACTGTGATCATGAAGACTCTTTCAACCTCTCACTTTTTGTGCGATCGAGTCTCCCATTTCTATGGTACCTACCCTGGTTCTTCCGTCCGACATTATGTCGTAGGTCCTACAACCTTGCTCCAGCGTGGCCAGAACAGCATTTTCGATAGTCTGAGCTTCCATTTCCAGGGAGAACGAATAGCGAAGCATCATAGCTACGCTCAAGATAGTGGCAATAGGATTAGCCAGGTCCTGCCCCGCTCGACTGGGAGCGCTGCCATGAATCGGCTCATACATGCCAAAGGTCTTCCCACTGGGAATTCCGGCCAGGCTAGCCGAAGGGAGCATGCCCATGGAGCCAGCCAGCATAGAAGCCTCATCAGTGAGGATGTCGCCAAACATGTTTTCCGTGACCACAACATCGAGTTCACCAGGACGCTGAATTAGCCGCATGGCGCAGGCATCAACCAGCATATGCTGGAGTTCAATATCAGGGTAATCAGCCGACATCTCTATGGCAATCTGCCGCCAGAGCCGGGATGACTGGAGGACATTGGCTTTGTCCACGGAAGTCAGCTTCTTCCGACGGGTGCGGGCCAGCTCAAAGCCTACCCTCAGTATGCGCTCAATCTCTGCCTCAGAATACGCCATAGTATCAACAGCCTGCCTTCCCTTCGCAGTTCGCCACTGCTTTTTGGGTTCACCAAAGTAAAGACCGCCGGTAAGCTCTCTGACCACCACCAGGTCAACGCCCCTAACCACCTCCGGCTTGAGGTTGGCGGAATCCACCAGCATGGGGAAGACCTTCACGGGACGCAAATTCGCGAACAACCTCAGCCCTTTGCGCAAAGCCAGAAGCCCGTCCTCAGGATGGACCTTGGCTTGGGGGTCATCCCACTTGGAACCGCCGACAGCGCCGAGCAGCACGGCGTCAGCTTGCTTACACATGCTCAAGGTCTCATAGCTAAGAGCTTTGCCCTGAGTATCTATAGCGACGCCGCCTATGAGACCCTCGTTGAAGTTGAAGCTATGCCCGAATTTCTCACCCACTGCCTCCAAAACGCTGAGCGCCTGAGTCGTTACCTCAGGCCCGACGCCATCGCCTGGCAGAACTGCTATATTTAGTTCCATACTATTCGCCTCTCCAATTCGGCCTTAGCATACTCGACAATTATATATGCGCATTGCGTTTTTGGCTAGGAGAGGGTACTAATATGACAACGGACCATTATGTCAACTCCCCTCCCTGCGGGCAAGTCCGCTCTCCTTCAACACAGAGGGACAAGGAGATTGTGACGCAGAGCTTGTGGTTCTGAGCTCGGGGTCAGATTACACGACAATACGCAGAAATTCAGATTGTACCGCTCCAGGCAGGCATCTTGGACATGCGCTCCTTGACTGCGCTCTCGGCGGTTTCTCTATCCATCTTCTGAGACGTCATCATGAAGCTGGCCATGCCCTGAAACACCTCTTCACGACTTTTGAGGCTGCCATCCGGCTTCGAGCAGTATACGCAGTACAGATTCTCCGGGTTTCCTCCACCGAAATCCTCGACCTTTGTCATGGGCATGCCGCAGCTCATGCAAGCCTTGGCAACTCCGGCAACCTGGTTAAACGTCAATTTGTATCCGTCGATATCCTCGACTGTGAAGTCCCTGATACCAAACGGCTCGTCTTTTATGTCAACCATCACCTTAACGGCTTTGTTCTTCAGCTCAGTGTAATACTCATCTATGTCCCCGTCGATTTGCATATACAAATTCACTCCGGTGCCCAGTTTTTCTTCAGCACCGATACCAACATTCTGTGCTAGCACGAGCATGATAACCATCCCATCCTTAGACAGGTCGGCATATTCCGGGTTATCGGCATCTGGGAAAGCCATTCCCATCTGAAATCCCAGGGAATCCCGGTAGAATTGAATCATCTGCTTCATATTTCGCACAGCTAATGTAGGAGAAATATAACCCATCCTTAACCTCCTCGGTTTCTCGCCTGATATATTACGCTGGCAGCTTGGTTTCCCATCAATAAGCGTCTTTGGCTAATGCAGCTTGCTGGGAGATAAATAACGTTGTCGGCACTACCGGACTTCCCTATCGGGCCAGTTTTGGGGACATCTTTGCCCTGCATCCGCTGCAGGGCCATGCATTGGTTCTCTTTTTTTTCTAGCAAAACAATGTTGTCAGCAATCCCATCAAATGAATCGTTCAACGCGCATATGATAATCTGATACTCTGAGGACAGCGTCTTGAAGAAATCCAGCGTCCTGCCCAGACGGACAGTGTCAAAATTGACAAAGGGATCGTCCAATATCAGGGGCGGCTTCTTATCGCCAAATATCATTTTGACCAGGGCGACCCGAAATGCCAGATAGAATTCATCAAGGGCCCCGCCGCTTAGCTCCTCGGGCCTAGCCCAGTCTCTTTTCTCGTCCGAATATACCCAGAACTCCAAGGCTTCCTTGTTAACTTTGACCCGCTTGTATTTGCCGTTGGTGAAGACAGCCAAATACCTCTGAATTTCCTTTTCCAGAGCCTCTCCGGCCGACGAGAGAATCTCAGTTCTCGCCCTGGAGATGAATTCCCTGGCCAATCCGTAGACTTTCACCTTCTTCTCTTCCTGTCTCAGAGTCTCCTGAAGCCCTTTCAGTTCCTCTTCCAACCTAATCTGGTCCTCTATACTGAATCTTGCCTGCTCAATAAATATTTCGCAGCGTCTTCGCTGCTGCTCACACTCAGTTCGCCTCGCTTCCAAACCTCGAACCTTCTTTTCCAGCTCGATATATCCTTCCTGGTTGAGCGCCGTGGCCTTCAAATCATCGGTGAGCTTCGATTCTACAACCGCCAAATCCCTGGCTATCTCCTGTTTCTGCCTCTGGAAATCCTCAATCGTCTTACCTCGGAACATACCCTTCAACTGAGCTGCCAAGCTGCCCTTCTCGGCAACCCAAGATCTAAAATCCTTTTCCTTCTTCTCGAACTCGGCAACACTCCTGCACCTGACCCCAGCCAACAATTCGCTTTGCTTCGTGCCAATTCCACCGAGAGCCTCCTTCATGCTCTGAAGGCGCGCTTCAAGGTCTGCAATACTGATCTCCTCACGAATGAAGGTAGTTCTCTCCCTTACTACGGTTATGATAAGAAGTGCTGCACCCAGGATCGTTAGCCCCAAAGCGTACAAATTGAAAAGCAATGCTACAGCGATTCCAACTACGATCATTAATATTGGAGCAGCTATACTGCGCCCCGAACCGTAAAAAACTTGAGATCTTTTCTTCTCCAGTTTCTCCCTCGCTGCAGCGATTTCTCTGCCTCTCATAGCCACGTCTTTTTCGGTATCAGCGCGTTTATACTGGATTGCGTCCAGTCCCCTCCTCACTTCCAAGATCTGCTGCTCATTTTCGAGCCCATCAATGGACCTGCGGGCCACATCCGCCACCCCAAGTCTATCCATCAGCCCATTCACCTCACCGAGTAACTCTTCTACCTCATCGTATTTGCGCCTTAAGTCTGTTACAGATGCCTCGATCTCCTTGCGTTGCTCATTCTTCTCCAGCAAAGCCTTGGCATTTTCGTATTGCTCCTTGACTTCAGTAACCTTCTTGTCCACTTCCACTAGCTCAGCTTTTCGTCCCTCAACTTTGGCGACCTCATCTCTGACCTCTCTATACTTCCGAAGTAACTCCTCCCGCTGGTCTCTGAGCAACGCCAAGCTGCCTTTTATCTTTGCCGGTCTATCCAATCCTCTCCTAATCTCGGAGATTCTGTCATCCAGTCTCTTCATCACCTGCGAGGCAAGAACGCTTTCTCCGCCGCCACTCACGATTTCTTCCAGACTTTCATTAATCTCTTTCTTGCCTGATGAGATTTCACTTACCTGGTCTTGACGAATGCAAGACGAACACAAGAAAAGTGTGTCAGACTTGGTACCCAGCAGCTCAGCAATTCTCTCCGAGATCTCCCTGAAAGTATCCAGTTCTTGTCGGCCTTTCTCATTTGTAAGCCTGGCAGTTCCTTTGTCGAAATCCTTCTCCAGTAAATATGTCTTCCCTTTGTTCTCAAACTCAAGACTGGTTCGAAACTGCCTGGTCAAGCCCCAGGAAACATAATCTTTAATCCCTCTGGCCGTGCTTTTAGGATTATGGAAGAGCGCCACAACGATCCCCTCAATCAAAGTGGACTTCCCCATTTCATTCCGCGGACCCTTGACCACATTTATCCCAGGGCTGAACTGAGCTTGAAAATCAACAAGCCTCTTGAAGTTCTTTAGCTCAATCTTCTTTAACCGCATTACAGAACTTCCTTACCATCCAGCAGAGCTAAGCCATACTGAAGGGCATTCTCAGCAATTTCCTTCTCTTCCCCTTCTAAGCCTTCAATTTGTCCCTTCATTAGCCTAACAAACCTACTTGCAATCAACCGCTCTTCACCCTCCGTGACCTCTGCCGATTTCGGATGAGATTTATCCATAACTCTAAGATGAAAGAATCTCTCGCCCAATTCGCTTTCCAATTCTTCCGGATTCGTTATGAAGTCGACTTCGCGGAGTCCCTTGAGAGTGACTTTTTCTATTAGATTCTGACTTGCCCCCTCGGAGATTCTCGATTTCAGCATCGCCAGGTCTTGTATCTCATTCATGTCTATCTCTACTTCTTTGTAGTCACGAAGTCCAAGTTCTTTAGGTTGAACTTCAACCTCACCGGCGACCAAGAGGCTAACCATAAGCACTACACCCTTCTCTGTTTGGCCAGGTATCCACTCCGGCGGACCGGAATACCAGGCCGGGGACTCTGCCGGGCATTTGTAGACACGGTGCCAGTGCCCCAGCGCCAGATAGTCCATGCCACTGGCCTTAACTTCCTCCAGTCTGAAGACATGATCGTCGTCAGCTACTTTTTCCGGGATATATAACGAGCCGTGCGCCATACCGATATGAAACTTGCGTGAGCTCGAACGTCTGAGCCCTTTCAACGGACTCACCGATGACCTATTGCTCAGATTTGGTTTTCCATATACCGTCAAATCGAGGCTGGGATACTCTTTCCATGACATGTTTTCATCGGTGAAGATCTTCAGATTTGGGCACTTTCCTTCAAAGTCAACTTTCCCATAAATTGACGAGGAATCAAGAGAATCATGCGTGCCGGGAATAAGGCAGACCGGTATATTATTCGACCCCAGCAAATTGAATTGCTCTATCACCAAATCTATATTC
>CAZLCQ010000025.1:0-2769 GCA_964557995.1 uncultured Dehalococcoidales bacterium | reverse complement strand
ACCCCGGCAGCGACCCGAGAGATGTCGACCCCTTCAGTAGCAAATCCGAATATGGACACTACGGTGAACAGGGCTGCTCCGGCGGCAACCAGGACAAGCGTACGCAATCCGGCCGCCTTACCTGACCTTTCCCGCTGATAGCCGATGCCTGCCCCCAGGGCAACAGCAAGTAGCACCCTCAATATCGCCTCTAGCCAGGGACTCAAATTCGTCGCCTCCGTATTGACAGTATGTCAGACAACTTCATTTCTGGATTCAAGAACCCGTGCCTCCGGCACTACTAGCACCCTTTTTTGCCACCAGTAAGCGGTTCAGCGCATTCATGTATGCCTTGGCACTGGACACAATAATATCGGTGGCAGCACCACGCCCTGTATACGTTACGCCGTCGCTCTCTATCCTTATCAAGACCTCTCCGATGGCATCAATGCCCTCGGTTATCGATTTCACAGTGAATTCCGTCAGCTTATTGGGTATCCCGACTATGCGGTTGATGGCCTTATATACGGCATCCACCGGACCAGTGCCCAGAGCAGCGTCGGCCAGACTCTGCCCGTCAGGACCGATGAGCCTGACTGTCGCCGTGGGGATATTGTGATCACCACAGGAAACTTCTACATGGTCAAGGTGATATACTTCGGTAACGGTCCGCAGTTCCTCGGCTACCAGAGATTCGATGTCCCTATCTGTGATATCTTTCTTCTTGTCCGCTAACTCCTTGAAGCCCTGGAAGGCCCGGTTCAAGTCCTCTTCGCTTAAGGTGTGGCCGAGCTCCGACAGCCTCTCCTTGAAGGCGTGCCGGCCGCTCACTTTACTCAACACCAGGCTACTCGATGGGATGCCCACCCATCTAGGGTCCATAATTTCATAGGTAATAGACTTTTTCAGCAGGCCGTCCTGATGGATACCAGATTGATGGCGAAAGGCATTAGCTCCCACGATGGCTTTGTTAGGCTGGACAGGGAAACCGGTCAGTTCGCTGACCAGGCGGCTTGTCCGGTAGATTTGAGCCGTATCGATATTGGTACTGAGTTCAAAGAAATCCCGGCGAGTTTTGAGGGCCATGACAATCTCTTCCATAGAAGCGTTGCCGGCCCTCTCACCGATGCCGTTAACTGTGCATTCGACCTGCCGCGCACCTACCCTTACTGCCTCGAGACTATTGGCCACGGCCAAACCCAAGTCATCATGGCAATGCACGCTGACCACGGCCTTGCCGATGTTAGGCACATTGTCCAGTATGCCCTGGACTAAGCTGCCGAATTCCTGAGGCGTAGCATAGCCCACGGTATCGGGGATGTTGACCGTGGTGGCCCCGGCTTCAATCACCGCCTCCAGAATCTGGTAGAGGTAGGCAGGGTCAGCGCGGCTGGCATCCATGGGTGAGAATTCAACATCGTCCAGATGACTCCTGGCCCGAGTCACCGTTTCCCGCGACATCTTCAGAGCCTCATCCCGGCTTTTCTTAAGCTGGTGGGCAAGGTGAATGTCCGACGCTGAAAGAAAAACGTGGATCCGGGGATGCTCGGCTTCTTTGACCGCCTCCCAGGCCCTGTCTACGCCTTCAATGCTGGCCAGGCTCAGAGCACAGACCGTGGGGCGTTTAAGCTCCCGGGCAACCAGGCGGACCGCTTCAAAGTCACCGATCGAGCTGGCGGGAAAGCCTGCTTCAATGACATCGACGCCGAGTTTATCAAGCTGTCTGGCTATTTCCAGCTTCTCCGAGAGGTTTAGGCTGGTTCCGGCAGCTTGCTCACCATCTCGG
This sequence comes from uncultured Dehalococcoidales bacterium, assembly GCA_964557995.1. Classification (GTDB taxonomy): domain Bacteria; phylum Chloroflexota; class Dehalococcoidia; order GIF9; family AB-539-J10; genus RBG-13-51-36. The sequence goes on along the minus strand of CAZLCQ010000025.1, from coordinate 1,004 downwards.
AGAGTTGTATCGAAAATTATGACCTTTTCCATAATTGTCCGTTCTTTGAAACTCTTGCCGATTATCCTCTTTCGCTGCTTACGTAAGAAGGCCTATCATCGACCAAATTGTTTCCAGGTAAAGGACAGTGAATAGGATAAACACCGAAGCCGAATTTGTCAACGATGGTCGAATCGAGGCATAATCTAGTGCCGGGAGGCAAGCCCGAAAATGGTCCTGATAATAGACAACTACGATTCCTTTGTCTACAACCTCGCCCAGTACCTGGGAGAACTGGGCCGGCACCCGGCGGTCCACCGCAATGACGAGATCACTCTGGCTCAAATCGAAGAGATGGCGCCGAGCCACATCGTTATCTCGCCGGGGCCCTGTACACCTTTGGAAGCAGGCATCTCCAACGACGTGGTGCGACACTTCGGTGGGAGAATCCCTGTACTGGGAGTATGCCTGGGACATCAATGCATTGCGCACACCTACGGCGGTAAGATTGGACGAAGCCTGCCGGTGCACGGCAAGACCTCGACCATCCATCACGATGCCAAAACAATCTACGAAGGCTTGCCCAATCCGTTTCCGGCGACACGGTACCATTCCTTGATTATAGAAGCTGAAGGGTTTCCATCCTGTCTCGAAATCACCGCCAGGACACCTGAGGACACAATAATGGGAGTAAGACACCGGGATTATGTAGTGGAGGGGGTTCAGTTTCATCCCGAGTCCATCCTTACTGACGTAGGGCACGACCTCCTAGCCAACTTCCTCGGTTTCACCCGTCCAGTTTGGAGTTGAGAAGTCGCTTGTGGTTAACCATGAATCCTCTCATAACTCCCTCTCGCTTGAGGGAGAGGGTTAGGGCCAGGGTGTAGGCATGGATGAAATCATCTATCTTAACGGTCAACTCCAACGCCGCTTCGAGGCCAAGCTTTCCCCCTTCGATCACGGCTTCCTCTACGGATACGGCTTATTCGAGACCATGCGGGCTTACAACGGCCATATCTTTCGCC
>CAZLCQ010000024.1:0-11102 GCA_964557995.1 uncultured Dehalococcoidales bacterium | reverse complement strand
CGAGCGCGTACAACCACATGATGTCTTCGTTATCAAAAAGGATGGACGACGCGAGAGGTTCAGTCGGGATAAGCTTCTTATGGGTATTCGCAAGGCCTGCGAAAAACGGCCCCTTCCCACTGGCGCTATTGACAAGTTTGTGGACACGGTGGAGGCTGAGCTTTACAAGATGGGTAAAAGCGAGGTATCCAGTTCCTATATTGGTGACCTGGTCATGGGGGGACTGAGGAAGCTGGACCACATTGCTTACATTCGCTTCGCCAGCGTTTATCGGGAATTTGCCGATATCGGCGACCTAATAGAAGAGGTGGACAGTCTGGCGGTACGAAGAGAGGCAGCGCCGGCAAACCAGCTACCGCTAATCTCTTCTCAGGCGGCGGACTCCTTGACTGGGTCTAAAAGGAGATGAAATGCCCAAGGCCAGGCGAAAAGAGAACCAGAAGACTATTGGCCGCGATGCAGTCGTTCAAGCTGTGTTCGCTGCTGCCGAGTCCATGGGCATAAGTGACAGGAAATTGTTGGAAAGGTTTACAGAACAGGTGAGCCAGCGCCTCGAGGTAGCTCATCCATTCCCAGGTATGGAGGAATTGGTTCCTCGCCAGACCAAAACGTCTGTCTCCTCCTCACGAATTCGGGAAATGGTTCAAGAAATGGTCACTGTCGATGAGTTTTCTCCCCAAGCCAAAAGTCAGGTCATTTCTGGAATCGAACTTAGTGATAATGCCCTGAGAGTTCTGGAACGGAGATACCTGACAAAAGATGGAGAGGGCAGGATTATTGAGACACCGCAAGAGCTATTTCATCGCGTCGCCAAGCACATCGCCTCAGCCGAGCTTATCTATGATCCCAACGCAAATGTCTCTGTTCATGAAGAGTCTTTTTATCGACTAATGGAGGAATTAGAGTTCCTACCTAACTCCCCAACCCTGATGAATGCCGGCCACGAACTGGGACAACTGTCAGCTTGCTTCGTTCTGCCTATTGAGGATTCCATGGAGTCCATTTTCGATGCAGTTAAATATACTGCCTTGATTCATAAAAGTGGTGGCGGCACCGGCTTTTCTTTTTCCCGGCTTAGACCGGAAAGGGATAGAGTAGGTTCGACAGGTGGCGTTGCCAGCGGCCCTGTTTCCTTCATGCGTGTCTTTGATACCACTACCGATGTCATAAAGCAGGGTGGTATGCGCCGCGGAGCCAATATGGCCATACTCAATATCAGCCATCCCGATATCCTGGAATTCATCACCGCCAAAGAAGACTCGCGTGCCCTGACGAACTTCAACCTTTCCGTAGCTGTGACTGACGAGTTTATGAAAGCGGTGGAGAAAGGCACCGACTACAGTTTAGTGAACCCGAGAACTGGGGAGGCAATGGATGCGCTCAATGCCCGAGAGGTATTCGACAAAATAGTTGGCATGGCTTGGCTCACCGGTGACCCGGGTGTTGTGTTTATCGATGAGATAAACAGGCATAACCCCACACCCCAGTTGGGCACAATAGAAAGCACCAACCCCTGCGGAGAACAACCACTGCTGCCCTTTGAATCCTGCAATTTGGGCTCCATAAACCTGTCCAAGATGGTGACAGACAGGAATGGCCAGCTATGTATTGATTACGACAAGCTTCTCCAAACAATCAAGCTAGCAGTCCGCTTCCTTGATAATGTCATCGAAGTGAACCAATTCCCCCTACCAGAGATTGCCGAGATGACAAGAACCACCAGGAAGATAGGCCTGGGAGTCATGGGATTTGCCGACATGCTAATTCAGCTCGGTATCCCTTATAACAGCGAGCAGGGGCTTGCCGTGGCCGAAGAGGTTGCCCATTTCATATCTGCACAGGCGGATCAGGCCTCGGTAGAGCTAGCTCAGGAACGAGGAGTGTTCCCTGCTTTCCAGGAAAGCATCTGCGACATTCCCGATGGCCCTCGTATTCGAAATGCCTCCCGGACTACTATTGCCCCTACCGGCAGCTTGAGCATAATCGCTAATTGCTCCAGCGGCATCGAACCATTGTTCGCGCTAAGCTACGTGCGCCACATCCTGGAGGGCGAAGAATTCGTAGAGGTGAACCCTTATTTTGAGGAGGCAGCCAAAAGGGGAGAATTTTACTCTGCGGAACTGATGAAGCAGCTAGCCGAAGGGAAAAGGCTGAGAGACATAGAAGAAGTTCCCGAGGAGATGAAAACGCTCTTTGTCACCGCTCATGACATATCACCTGAGTGGCACGTTAAGATGCAGGCGGCATTCCAGAAATTCACTGATAGTGCTGTATCCAAGACAGTCAACTTTCCGCACGAGGCAACTCCCGAGGACGTAGCCAATGTATACGTGTTGGCCCATCGAGAGGGCTTGAAGGGTATAACTATTTATCGAGACAGGAGCCGAGAAAGTCAGGTGCTCACTCTGGGTGAAGCGGGGAGAAAGGCTGAAGGGAAGCTAAGCCCCAGGAAAAGACCAAAAGTCACCAGGGGTGTAACCGAAAGGGTCAACACGGGGTGTGGCTACATCTATGTGACAGTGAATTTCGATCAACAAGGAATATCCGAGGTCTTCTCCACTTTGGGAAAAGCTGGAGGTTGTGCAGCAGCGCAACTTGAGGCTATCAGTCGCCTTACGTCTCTAGCTCTTAGGTCTGGAATAGATATCGATTCTATCGTGAAGCACTTGCGTGGCATCAGATGCCCCTCCATTGTCTGGGAGCACGGACATGCTGTCCTATCTTGTGCTGATGCCATCGCCAGCGTACTTGAGAAGTACATTAGGAAGGAGGCGACCGTCAGTAATTCTGAGATGCCTGCCAGAGATCCTGTGATGATCAAAAGTTGGGCAGGACAGTGTCCCGACTGTGGTGGTCCATTGATTCACCAGGAGGGCTGTAATATTTGCCTGGCCTGTGGCTTTACCAAATGCGGCTAGACTACGACCAAAGGCTGTGCTGAGCGGAGTGGAAGGATGACTCGATCGAGAAGCAGCTATTATTCGGCTCTCAAGCAGATAAACAAAGTTGCCAATTCTGCTCTCAGTTTGAAGAGAATCTGCAATTCGATCGCCAAAAGCGCTGCCAAGGCAGTGCAGGCAAATGGATGCCGCATTCTATCGCTCAATCCTCAGAAGGAATATTTGATTACCGTAGGTGCCTATGGTTTGAGCGACATTTACCTGAAGAAAGGCCCTCTTGACGTTCGCAAAAGCCTCTCGGATATCCTTGATGGCAAAGTGGTATTCATCGCCAATGCCGCTAAGGATGAGCGGGTTCAGTATCCAGAAACAGCACTTGAACAACGAATATCTTCTATCCTCGGAATTCCTGTACTCGACAAAGGAGAAGCCATCGGAGGAATTCGAATCTATACCCGAGACCCTCACCAATTCTCGGAAGCTGACAGAGGTTTCCTCCTCAGTGTTGCCGATATTTGCGCGGTTGTGTTCGAGAGAGCAGAGCTTCATCAACTACTGGAGCAAGGCTATAGGCCAAGGGAGAAACGAAGAAGATCACCTCGAGGATCTTCATTGCCCAGCACTACGTTGAGGCCAACCAGTTTCGCTCATCCCAGTGAGGAGGATTTTGCCAAACTTCTGGACTTTTACTGTATTGAGTGGCTTTATGAGCCTCGTTCCTTTCCTCTTAGGTGGAAAGGCGACAGAATAGCAGAGATGTTTACTCCCGATTTCTATTTGCCAGAGCTGGACCTTTATGTGGAACTGACCACATTGAAGCAAAACCTGCTGACGGAGAAGAACCGCAAGCTGCGCCAGCTTAGAGCGCTTTATCCTGAAGTCAATGTCAGGCTTCTGAACAAGAGTGATTTCCTCAAGCTGTTGGCCAAATACGGTTATGGCCCTCTCGGCGAGGCCAAAGTAGAAGGCGTCGACCGAGTTCTGTATAGCCACGCCAGAATTCAGCGAAGGGTGAGAACCCTGGCCAGACATATTTCGCGTGATTATGCTGGTCAGCGGTTAGTGCTGGTAGGCATCCTGAAGGGCGTTGTTTGCTTCATGGCTGACCTTATGCAGCACCTTTCTCTTCCCGTTACTCTGGACTTTATGGCTATCTCCTACTACGGCGGTGACGGTCAGGTGGTCAAGATAACGAGAGACCTAGATAGCAGCATAACAGGACATCATGTACTGATGGTTGAAGATATTGTAGATACGGGCATGACTCTGAATTACATTCTCAACCATCTTTCTGCCCACAATCCTGCCAGCCTTCGCGTTTGCACCCTGCTTGATAAAAGAGCACGCCGTCTGATAAATGTGCCTCTCGATTACGTAGGCTTTGAGGTCCCCGATGAGTTCGTCGTGGGCTATGGACTGGACTACAAGGGAGAATATCGTAATTTGCCGTTCATTGGGATCCTTCGTCCCGAGCTAATCAAAGCCATGAAGCCTGGCTGATCCTCTAATTTGGCTCCCTATTTGCGAACCAATACCCTATGGCCCGTCTAGCAGATAATCAGAGGAATTAAGAACAGAAAATTGCCCCAAGTAACCTCACTGCCCTTGGCTCGCCACCCCTTTCCTTTCTGCTTCCACCTACCTTGCACCGGGACTTTTGCCCCCCAGTGTCTTTCAGCTTCCACTTACTCGGCGGTCAGTTCCACACTCGCCAAGTTCTTGTTTGATTACTTGGAGCGCCAACATGCTAACACACCCCCAAATCCTTGTCAAGGGCCGTCAAATTCCTCCCAGAACATTCATACGATCATGACTATCAAATAAAGGACGTGAATCCCTTCGGATACTGCCATAGGTTGGAAACTTCATCTCAGGCACCGGTCACTCTGTCCAAGAATCATCCTCAGAGTGAGAACAACGCTGACTATCGCCCAACTACCTCGGCAAAGGCGGTTCAATATGAGATCTGCTCACTCGGGGCGAACACCCCATCTGGCGTTAAACCTCTCTTTCACCTGTGCATTTACCAGGCCCTGAGGCCACTCCCCCTGCAATACTCTGGCTACCTCTTCCCACGGCCACCTGAATAGCTCTTCACGCGACTCTTCGGAATAGTAGGCAAAATGACCGGTAACGAAGGCATTGTTAAGCTTGAGTAACGGATTGTCGCGGCCGGGAGGCTCCGACTCCAACACATCAAGACCGGCACCAGCAATTAATCCCTCTGAAAGGGCAGTATAGAGAGCCCGTTCATCCACGAGCTCCCCACGGGCTGTGTTGATCAAATAGGCGGTGCGCTTCATCTTCTTGAACTGCTGAAGCCCCATCATATGCTTGTTTTCTGAGGTGAGAGCGGTATGCATGGACACAAAATCCGACTCTTCGAGCAACCGATCCAGCTGCACCGGTTCCACCTCGAACGTCTCAAATAGGATGCGCGGCACATGGGGCGCGTACACAATGATTCTGAAGCCAAAAGCTTTGGCTTTTGGGACAAGGGTGCGAGCGATGTTGCCAAACCCGATAAGCCCCAAGGTCTGTCCGGATAGCCGATGTAACGGCTTCAACGCGTCCAAATAATCTGCCTGCGCACCCCATTTGCCATTTTTGATGTCAGGAACTAGCTGATAGAACTTCCTGGCACAGGCGAGGATGAGTGCCATGGTGTGGTCTGAGACCTCCTCCAGGCAGTAATACGGATTATTGGCAACACAGATACCTTTGTCTGTAGCGGCGGCTATGTCCACATTATCATAACCTATGCCGGTAAGGGCAATCAGTCGGCACTTATGCAGATTCTCGATTACCATGGTGCTAAAGACGTAGCCCGGCGTTATCCTTATTCCCAGTGCTATGACAGCATCAGCTTCAGAACAGGCAGAGATAAGTTCCTCCTCAGTAGCACAAAAAGTCTTATCAACTTCCGCCCCCAGGTTGGTTAATAAGTCATCATAAGAGGGAACTACGCCAGGCACATAGAAGGTAACAACGACTCTGAAGCTCAAGCCGCTGCCTCCCCGCGTATTCTTACCAGAGCAACATCCATGACCCTAGATTCCGTGATTATATCATTGCTGCATGGGCATCTTGCCTGTGAGCGCCCCAGACTGTTTCTACACGTCCGCTAGACTTGGGTGACAGTAATGGCCAACGATCTGCGCAAATCCAAGATGCACGTTGTACACCTCCGCGACTCACTTGTACTAGGGCGTGTCATAATGTACTATGTAGAGAACTCAAGTTGACCCAACAAGAAACAGGGTAAAAGGCGTTACTCCAATCTGTAGCGAACAGGAGGTTGAGATGTCTGATGTGATAGCCAAGGTCATATCTCAGAAAGGGACTTGCGAGGCTCAACAAAAAGTAGGTGATGAGTTTGTCATCGGAGAAGGCATTCCGCCTAACCTTTGTTCCTGGGCTTTTCACTCTATGTTTCCCTTTGCCCAGGTCCTGCGATTCGGGGGTTCGTTCCCCTGGGAGAAAGACCCGAACAAGGCTACTGTTGCCTGCCCGGACGCGGACAACCCGGTGGTGTTTGAACTGAGGCGCACTTCTCGCTGACCGGATAAACGCGAGCCCAAGTGACACAGAGCAAAGCAGAACGGCAGAACCCTAGTTCGTGTTATTGTTGAGCCGACTGTGAATTCAGGAGCCAGTATCGGCGATGCAACTCCAGGCTAATCGCACTGACTGAGCTGGTTCTTCAGGATCCTGAGCTTGTGTTCATATCGATCAGCCGCTGCGGCGCATCCGATACCCAAGCAAACGAACGCAATACCAAAAACCCCAAGCAGACTCGATGAGGCAAAAAGGACACTACTACCCACCACTCCCAGCGTTACCAAGACTATTCCCGCAATAATATACATATTTGCTCTATGTTTCCCGTCCTCGACTTCCCGCTGGAGTTCAAAGTCTTGCCATTTTGTGTCTTCCTCAACCAGAACTTCCCCACATCTAGGACAGAACACCAAATCTTCGTCTGTTACCTTGTTGCAGTGCTGGCAATATAGCATCGTCACGCCTCCCAATCTGTTTCCAATATTATAAGATAATGCCAATCAAAATTCACTATCTTCCGCCGGCGCGTACGTATGAAACCACTACCACGTTATCCAAAAATCTCCGGCAACTTGCCGCAGTGTATCGGTGTAAGCTGTTTCAAGTGACAACTAGCCTTTCAGCCAGGGCATCATACTTCTGAGCTTCTTGCCCACGACCTCGATGGGGTGCTCCGTTTCCATCCTTTTCATAGCATTGAAGCTGGGACGACCAGCCTGGTTCTCCAGAATCCACTCGGTAGCAAAGCTGCCATCCTGAACCTCGGCCAGTATTTGTTTCATTTCTTCCTTGACCAAGTCGTCAATAACCCGTGGACCTCTCGTATAATCTCCATATTCTGCTGTGTCACTCACCGAATAGCGCATATAACCCAAACCACCCTGATGTATGAGGTCAACAATGAGCTTCAACTCGTGGCAAACCTCAAAATAGGCAATCTCCGGCTGATAGCCCGCCTCTATCAATGTCTCAAAGCCGGCTTTTATCAGAGAAGAGACTCCTCCGCAAAGCACCGTCTGTTCGCCAAACAGGTCGGTCTCAACCTCTTCAGCAAAAGTCGTTTCCAGGACCCCAGCCCTGGCGCAACCGATCCCCTTGGCATAGGCCAGCGCTATCTCCTTTGCTTTCCCCGAGGCATCCTGGTAGACAGCCACCAGCGCCGGGGGGCCTGAACCCTCAGTGTAAAGTCTTCTGAGCATATGTCCCGGACATTTAGGCGCTATCATGCTAACATCGACGCTGGCTGGAGGCACAATCTGAGAGAAGTGAATACTGAAACCATGAGCGAACATCAGTGTCTTGCCCCGGCTCATCTCCTTCTCAATTGACTCCCGATAGATTCTGGGTTGCACGGTATCCGGGGCTAGCATAACAACTATATCTGCCTCCTTGGCTACGTCAGCCGCCGTGGCCACTTCAAAACCAGCTTTTTTCGCTGCTTTCCAAGCTTGGGTGCCCGGCAATTCAGCCACGACAACCTGGCAGCCGCCGTCTCCTAGGTTCTGAGCGTGCGCGTGTCCTTGACTTCCAAAACCAATAATGCCGATTGTCTTTCTCCTGAGCAGATTCAGGTTAGCATCTTTCTCATAATAAATCTTAGCCATAATTCCTCCTCTACTAGATTGTCAGTTATCACATATTGCTTAGGAACTGCTTCCGCGCGTCAGGGCTATCCTGCCAGTTCGTGAGAGTTCCCTAATACCAAAATCACGAAGGAGGCCGAGCAGTGAATTTACCTTGTCTTCGTCACCAGTCACCTCCACCGTCACTGAACCTGGAGCAACATCAACTATGTTGGCCCGGAAGACGCCCACGATTTGCATAACCTCGCTTCTTGTCGAGGCAGTTGTCTTCACTTTGATCAAGGCCAATTCTCTGGTCACCATGTTTTCATCGGTTATATCAGAGACTTTCACCACGTTGATTAGCTTTTCCAGCTGCTTCCTTACCTGCTCTATTTGAGCAGAATCGCCGATAGCTACAATAGTCATGCGAGATAAGCCGGGCTGTTCGCTACCGCCTACGGCAAGACTCTGGATATTGAAGGAGCGCCGCCGGAATAGACTGGCTACTCGATTAAGCACTCCTGGCTTATCTTCTACTAAGGCTACTAAGGTATGTTTTGTATCAGTCACTTTGTCCCCCGATATACAAATCCCGAGTCATGATCCTTAAACCCCCAATGAATATCAAAGACCAAAGATGAAGAATCAAAATGACAACTCAACGTACAGAAAGGTTAATCAGACTGATTCTTCGAATTCTGCCCTGTCATTTTGTATCTTTACTTCTACCCTTCTATCTGTTTGTTGTTTCGTGCTTTGCGCTCAGAATTTGCCTTCTAATATCTCCGGCCTCGATGGCTGGAAAAATCTGGCCAGGCATTCTCCCGGTGGGACTATAGGATAGATGTTTTCCTCGGGCTCAATAAGAAAGTCTATAAGAAAAGCTCCGGGGCACTCCATAGCTTTCTGTATGGCTGGAATGACTTCTTCTCTGCGTTGCACCCGGACACCAAGAATGCCGTACGCCTCGGCGATTTTGACAAAATCGGGATTCCAAAGCTTCGTACCAACGTAGCGCCGTCCGTAGAATAGCTCCTGCCATTGTCTCACCATACCCAAATACCCATTGTTCATGATAGCTATTTTTACAGCAACATTTTCCTCAGCTATGGTGGCCAACTCCTGGATAGTCATCTGAAAGCCGCCATCGCCGGCGATGCACCACACAACCTCGTCGGGACGACCAATCTTAGCTCCCATGGCCGCGGGTAGTTCGAATCCCATCGGACCTAAACCTCCGCCAGAGATAAGGCTGTCTGGCTTGGTATAAACGAAATATCGTGCCGCCCACATTTGATTCTGCCCCACCCCAGTAACTATCAAAGCATCACCTCGTGTAGCCTGGTAGATTTGGTCAATGATATATTGCGGCAATACCTCATCGCTTTCCCTTATTTCTAGCGAGGGATACTCACATCTCCACTGTTCTATTTGCGAAAGCCAAACGACATGCTCCCCCTTTTTAGTCTCTTCGTTAAGGGCCGTGAGCACGCTCTTTATATCCCCGACTACTGGGACCTCGGTAGGGATATTCTTTCCAATCTCCGCAGGATCGATATCGATGTGAATGACGCGCGCATTGGGAGCAAACTCTTCGGTATTTGCCGTAGCACGGTCATCAAATCTCATTCCAACAGCAATAAGGAGGTCGGCGTTCTGCACCGCCATGTTGGCACAGGGTGTGCCATGCATCCCCATCATGCCCAGATCAAGTATATGGTCCCCGGGGAAAGAGCCCAGGCCGAGAAGTGTGTGAGTTACTGGTAATTGTGCCTTCTCGGCAAATTCCCTGAACTCATCATAGGCCTGGGAGATAATTATGCCCCGGCCAGCGATGACAACAGGCTGTTCGGCTTCATTAATGAACCTGGCTGCTTTCTTAATCTGAGATGGATGCCCACGAGAGATAACTCTATAGCCAGGCAGATCAATCTTATCGGGATAGACAAAGTCCGTCTGCTCTTGCTGGACATCCCGCGGTATGTCGATCAGCACAGGTCCCGGTCTTCCTGTCTGGGCAATGTGAAAGGCTTCTTTGACAGTTCTAGCCAGTTCAGTCACATCGGTAACAAGGTAGTTATGTTTGGTGATTGGGATAGTGATGCCTGTAATATCCATCTCCTGAAAAGCGTCCCTGCCAATAACGGATCTGGCTACCTGGCCAGTTATAGCTACCATCGGTGCGGAATCCATGTAGGCGCAGGCAATGCCGGTAACTAGATTGGTAGCTCCCGGCCCCGATGTGGCTATACACACACCGGCTTTATGAGTGGCTCGAGCATAGCCGTCGGCGGCATGAGCCGCTCCCTGTTCATGGCGAACCAGTATGTGTCGGAGTTTAGGATATTGAGGGAAGGTATCATAGATCGGCAAGACAGATCCACCGAGAATGCCGAAAATGACCTCTACCCCTTCTCTGACAAGGCTCTCACAGAGAATCTGAGCACCAGTTTTCTTCATAATTGGGCCTTATTCGGTAAACACCGCGCCAGTGCTGGCCGAGCTTACTCTATCACTATACCTCTTGAGATAGCCAGTTCTAATCCTGGGTTTGAAGGTAGGCAACGAAGCCAGCCGTTGTTTCAGCTCCTTCCGGCTCAGTTCTACTTCCAACTTGTGGCCAGGTATGTTTATGTTAACAACATCACCATTCTGCAACGCGGCTATCGGTCCTTTGTCCGCCGCCTCGGGAGAGACATGACCAATAGCTGCTCCTCGCGTACCTCCGGAAAAGCGTCCATCTGTAATAAGAGCCACCCTTTTGTCCATGCCCATACCGCTGAGGAGGGAGGTAGCTGCTAACATCTCCCGCATTCCCGGCCCTCCCTTGGGACCTTCATAACGGATGACGATTACGTCGCCCGACTTGAATTTGCCTTTCATTATCGCTGCCGTAGCTTCTTCCTCACTGTTGAAAACTCTGGCCGGCCCTCGATGAACGAGCATCTCGGGAGCTACTGCAGCGCTTTTCACCACGGCACCGTCAGGCGCCAAATTGCCAAACAATATGCTAATACCACCGACAGGAGCATAGGGTTGTGACAGGTGGCGGATTACCTTTCTATTCCTAACTCTG
>CAZLCQ010000023.1:6978-11328 GCA_964557995.1 uncultured Dehalococcoidales bacterium | reverse complement strand
AGAAATTGGCCGAGGCTGCCAAAGTTATTTCCAGTCAGCCTTCAGCTCTACAGCTCCGCTATTTGCAGACATTGGCAGGCATTGCCACGGAGAGAAGCAACGTCATTCTGTTTCCTTTGCCCATGGATATACTGGGTCCCATTCTGGGCCAAGCTAGTAAGTCAGAAAAGAAAGAATAGCACGACACAATCCGTGTCAGTCTTGATAGAATCGGGACATGCCCACATCTGGGCGGCGGTTCCAACGGTAGTCCAGGTCTTGATAGGGATGCTGAATCATCCCCTGCCCAGGGGTCACGCCTGCGCATAAGAAAACACCATCAGGCAAATCTTCTTACTCAGGGGGTAGCTATGGGCAACACGACTAAGCAAGAATGGCGTGAGACTGTATTAACTCCAGCTTTGAAGCGGGCTGCTGAGCGCCAGGAGACATTCGAAACCAGTTCCGGCGTGGGGATCGACGCTGTCTACACACCGGAGGACCTGCCAAATCTTGACTACGCTAGAGATCTAGGCTACCCCGGAGAGTATCCCTTTACGCGCGGTGTTCAACCGAACATGTATCGCGGCAGAATATGGACGATACGCCAGTACTCCGGCTTTGGCACTGCTGAGGAGACCAATCAGAGGTATCGTTATCTCTTAGAGCAGGGGCAGACTGGCTTGAGTGTAGCCTTCGACCTGCCAACACAAATCGGCTATGACTCCGACCACCCGTTGGCTAGAGGCGAGGTGGGCAAGGTTGGCGTTGCCATAGACAGCCTTCAGGATATGGAGGTCCTTTTCCAGGATATACCTCTGGATAAGGTAAGCACTTCTATGACCATAAATGCCACTGCGCCGATTCTGCTGGCCATGTATATCGCCCTGGGCAAGAAACAGGGGGTCGAGCCCGCTGAGTTAAACGGTACTACTCAAAATGACATACTTAAGGAGTACATTGCCCGGGGCACCCACATCTTCCCGCCCCGTCCTTCTATGAGGCTGGCCACTGACATATTTGCCTATTGTGCAAAGCATGTCCCTCGCTGGAATACCATCAGTATCAGTGGATACCATATACGAGAGGCCGGCTCCACCGCGGCTCAGGAAATTGGTTTCACCCTGGCTGATGGTATTGCCTATGTTCAGGCAGCTATTGATGCCGGGCTTGATGTAGATGCGTTCGCTCCCAGGCTATCATTCTTCTTCAATAGCCACATCAACTTCCTTGAAGAAATTGCCAAGTTTAGGGCAGCACGACGCCTCTGGGCCAAGATCATGAGAGAGAGATTTGGAGCCAAAGATTCACGCTCATGGACACTTCGCTTTCACACTCAGACCGCGGGATGCAGCCTGACGGCACAGCAGCCGCACAATAATATTGTGCGCACAGCTTTAGAAGCCCTGGCGGCAACTCTTGGTGGTACTCAATCACTGCACACTAATTCCTTCGACGAAGCCTATGCTCCGCCTTCTGAAGAGGCAGTAACGATAGCTGTGCGGACCCAGCAAATACTGGGCTATGAGAGTGACATTACCAATGTCGTTGACCCTCTTGGTGGTTCTTACTATATAGAGCATCTAACCAACAACCTGGAAAAGGAAGCCAGGGATTATATCGCCAAGATTGATGACCTGGGTGGTGCCGTAGCTGCCATAGAGCAGGGATATCAGCAAAGGGAAATTCAGGACTCGTCTTACCGGTATCAGAAGGAAATTGAAAGTGAAAAACGCACCGTGGTAGGGGTAAACAAGTTCGTCTCTCCCTATCCCAGAATAGTGGGGCTGCTGCGAGTCAAGCCCGAAGTGGAGAAAAGACAGAAGGATAGGACTGTCCAGGTAAAAAGAGATAGGGACAACGACAAAGTCAGGCAGGTGCTCAGGCGATTGGAAGATGTCGCTCGAAGCAAGGATAATACCATGCCCGCCTGCCTTGAGTGTGTGGAGGCATACGCTACCCTCGGGGAAATATGCGACGTACTGCGCAAGGCCTTCGGTACCCAGAAGGAGTTTCTGGTTTTCTGAGAAGAAGCCTTCATGATCTATGCATTGGCTATGAAGGAGGGAAGATGGCCAAAAGAGTTGACCATATAGGTATCCTGGTCAGCAACATTGATGAAGCGATAAAGCTTTATCAGGATTGTTTCGGGCTCGAGGTTGACAAGATTGAGACTCTGCCGGATCGGGGAGTAAAGGCAGCCATTCTCTCCTTAGGGGAGGGTGCTAACCTGGAGCTTTTGGAACCACTTCCCGACAGCAATATGGCCAAAATCCTGGAGAAAAGAGGCGAGGGACTTCATCACATAACGTTTGAAGTGGACGATGTAGACAAGGAACTTGGCCATCTCTCCAGAAGGGGGATGGAATTGATTGATAAGAAGGCTCGCCCTGGTTTTGAGGGCATGGTGGCCTTCATTCACCCCAAATCGCTGAGAGGGGTGCTGGTTGAGCTCTGTCAGAAAGTCTAGAAGGAGCGGACTATGAACAAGGGTAGGATTCGTGTTCTCCTAGCCAAGCCTGGTTTGGACGGGCATGATCGAGGTGCCAAAGTGGTAGCAAGAGCTTTACGGGATGCCGGCATGGAGGTAATCTATACTGGCATCCGACAGACTCCCGAGATGATTGTGGAGGCAGCTGTCCAGGAAGATGTAGATGTTATCGGGTTGAGCATCCTATCGGGAGCTCATTTAGAGCTCTTCCCATCGATTATAGACGGACTGAGAAGAAAAGGTAGAGAAGATGCCCTGGTGATCGCTGGAGGCATCATACCTGAGGACGACGTCCTAACGTTACAACAAATGGGCGTGAAAGCTGTTTTTGGCCCGGCCACGTCCACAGAGAGCATCATCCGCTTCATCCGCAAGGAAGTGACCGCCAAATAGCGGGCCTATCAGGATTTGTCCTGGGCGACGCCGATAAGGTCAGTAAGGTTCTCCACTCCTTTGTCCCGCATAAAACGCTTTATCCCCTCCAATATAGTGAGACAGATGTCAGGACTAGTCAGGCAGGCTGTGCCAACCTGAATGGCAGTAGCTCCAGCCATAATGAACTCCAGGGCATCCTCAGCACAAGCAATACCGCCGCATCCTATCACCGGAATGCTGATCGCCTTGGCTACGTCGAACACCATATGAAGCGCCACCGGCTTGATAACAGGACCGGAAACTCCACCCACGATATTCCCCAGGCAAGGCTTTCCTCGGTCTATGTCGATTGCCATACCCTTCAATGTGTTAATCAAGCATATGGCATCTGCTCCGGCATCTTCTACGGCCAGAGCGATTTCCCTAATGTCGGTTACATTAGGACTCAATTTGACGATAACGGGTAGACTGGTGACAGTCTTAACTGCTGAAGTCACCTGTGCCGCCAGCTTGCAGTCGACGCCAAACTCCATCCCGCCTGCGGAGATATTGGGGCAGCTAACATTCAACTCAATGGCGCTGACGCCAGGCACTCCTTCTAATTCCCGGCTCACAGCCACATACTCATCTATTGTTTCCCCGGCAACATTAACGATGACCGGAACTTGCCACCCTGCCCACACGGGTGCTTTTTCTCTGATCAAGGCATCGATACCGATATTCTCCAAGCCCACAGAATTGAGCACACCACCAGCAGTCTCCACCAGGCGCGGCTGAGTATTACCCCTTCTGGGCATGAGGGTTGTCCCTTTGCAGACGACGGCGCCCAGCCTTTGAATATCAGCAATCTCCGCGTACTCTATGCCATAGCCAGCTATGCCCCCTGCTATCATCACAGGATTAGACAGGACTAGTCCCTTCGCATGCCGCGGAGCTAATTGCACGCGAAGGTTGGGTGATTTCTTCATTGTCCAAACTTTATCACTGCTCGGGGGAGAAAAGAAAGGATTAGATTAACCCAAAGCGTCTTGCGACTCTTTGGGGACTGGAACAAGGATTTGATTCCCGAGTGACAGGGATTCTGCCAAAACCACCAGATCTTCGTGCCGCAGTCTAGTCAAGTGGCACGATTGTCACCTTGCCCCAGACACCCATGTTGTCGCCCACAATAATGACCAGACCACGCAAGCCTTCGATGCTCCGGGCTCTTTCGATTGCTTGAGGAATATCGTCTGCGGTCTCGACTACGTTGCATAGTGCTGTAGCTGCGGCATCAGCCAAAGCTGTCGAGGGGGACAAGACAATAACGGCGTCAGCGCTGCCCAGGCTTAAAGAGTGTCCTACGGTTCCTGATGAGGTACATATACCCAGCGGTGTTTCCCGGGGCCTGATCTCCAAGGCAATTCTTCTGGCAAAGGAGGACTGCCCGGCATAGATGCCCACCAACCTCTTCTTTGATATTTTCAGAAAAATGTCGCCGCCATTCTCCACGATTATCTCCGGCG
>CAZLCQ010000023.1:4163-6878 GCA_964557995.1 uncultured Dehalococcoidales bacterium | reverse complement strand
TAAGTCTGTTTGCTTCACCGTCAGTTCAAAGGACACCAAATCGTCGTCCTTGATCCAGTGGCGATAGAAACGTGGCTCATGCATGGTCGCATAGAATCCCAATCTCTAATCCTTAGACAAAGTCAACATCCCGATTCCAGAATTCAGAATCTTCATGTTTTCATCATTGGCGTTTTGACTTCAGATATGGTTTGCGATTTAGTACTCAGGATTTGATTCTATTGCTCTCACCGCCCGTCGCTAACGACTAATGGCTGGCAGTTAGAAATACAATATCATCGCCCGAGGAGGACAAGCCTTGACACATAGCCCACAGACAACACATTTATTATGGTCGAACAGCACCTTCCTGGTTTTCGGTTCCAGGACAAAGGCCTCAGTGGGACAAATGGTAATACAGGCTCCACAATGAGTGCATTTGGCTTCGTCACGGACTACATCCTGGCTTAGGGACTGGATTTCTATCCCAGTCTCTGTGAGGTATTTGACACCCTTGTCGTAGTTCTTTCGCTCGCCGCTTAGCTCCAGAACCAGTAGTCCTTCTTGTCCTGGTGACACGGAAGCTCTGATGATATTGAACGTGAGACCGAAATCCTTAACCAGGCGGCAAACGACCGGCTGCCCTGTCATATTGGGTGGGAAGTGAAGCACTATTCTTCTAGAGACATTCATCTTTCTCAGTTACTCCGCTATTGGTCTTTCCTTGAGCGGCTTAAAAGTCACGCCTGAATCCACGCCAGGCAATGGCGCCACTGGCTCGGTCACCAAGAAATCGCCCTTCTCTATCCATTCTTTTAGAATATTGGCAATCTCCACAGCTTTTGGATAGCTAGACAAAGAACCCGTCGGGACGTCTTTTCCCTGAACTTCTACGTGACCGCTCTTCAGTTCAGCATAGCTAACTTCTCCCAAAATATCTGGCTCTCTCTCAGGATAAGCCTCAGAATAGTCCACGATGGCAGCTAGAATGTCAGCATCGCTTGTCATCGCATAGCGGAGAATTTCCTCAGAGAGTATGGGGATGGGGATGCCAATGCCTACCGTCAATGTGCAGCCATAACCGAGCATGCTTGTTCCCACCAGCCACTCCGGCTTCATCTGCTTTAGATCTCCGATCACAGCCAGCGTCCCTGCGCCGCGCCGCGGCACTCCGTTGTCGCTCCTGAGGGCAGTGGGGCTATGCTGAGTACCATGCCAGGCCACATAACCTACTCCACCCCCCAAGAAAATCCTTGTCCCAACCCCGATAGTCTTGTAGTAAGGGTCATTCAACAGAGGCGAGAGTTGACCCGCCGAGCAGTAGTTGGCATTTCCCAGATTCGGCTTGAGCACGCCCATATAGGTATAACGGACTTTATCGGAGAGGTTCACCGCTACGTTGTAGTTCTGGTAGGCGTTCCTGACATTGAATAGAATTGCCTCATTTATGTCCTTGATATTGATCAACGTCTCCAGCTTCTTCCTGGGGTAGCCGTCCGTTCCAAAAGCGGCGGCGGTAAGCCTTATGTCCTTTCCAGCTACGAGCTCCTGTATTACATATCCGCCGCCATAGTTGAACTCCCCGGGATAGAATTTATTTCTGGGGTCATCATCAGGAAGGGCTGTCGCCCCGATGAAAACATCCACAGCAGCTATACCGGTATAGACGGGGACATCGTTGAGGTAGACCTTGCCCCCACCCAGTTTTATCCTAGGTTTGGAGTGTCCGATATTGAGAAATGCGCCAGAACCGCACATCGGGCCGAAGGTGCCGGTGGTGACAACATCAATTTCCTCGGCTATTCTGCGTACGCCCTTTTCCTTCGCGATGTCGACCACTTCTTCCGCGGTCACCACCACAGCCTTACCTTTTCTGATTTTCTCGTTGATTTCAGCTATCGTCTTTGCCATGGCAAATCTAGCCTTGCTTCAGTGATTTCATAGCCACCCGGGCAGCCTTTCTACCGGACAAAAGCATACCACCAAAAATGGCGCCCATCCTCGGAGAACCAAAAACGGCATTCGCTGTCATACCGGCCGCCACCAACCCGGGATAGATTTCCCTGGTATTCCTCAATATGTCCTTCTCCCCTCTCTCAGCCCACATGGACTTCTCTCCCATAACTTCGCCCGTCTTCGTGCTCAACTTCGGGCCTAGCTTGCTTGCCACGATAGAGCAGACTTCAGCGTCATGGCCGGTGGCATCGACCGCCACCTTACACCTCGCAGTCAAAGGATCCACGTGGAGTTTCGACCAGGACACAGCGCTCCAATTCAAAACAAGCCCGGTTACCCTATCCCCTTCCCGAATCATCACATCTTCAACGCTAATCAGATTGAAAATCCTGGCCCCGGCTCTTATAGCCTTGGAGCAGATAGTCGAGATAGCCTCCAACGAATCAGCGACATAGTACCCTTTTCGGTATTCTTTGGTTGCCACATCAAACTCATCCAATATCCGCTTGCCTTCCTCTTGAACGACGATGCGATTGAACATCATCCCTCCACCAGACATGCCACCGCCCACACGAAGCTGCCTCTCAAACACCACCACCTTTATCTTCTCTCTTGCCAGATAGTAAGCAGTAACGAGCCCAGCTGGCCCTGCACCGGCTACGGCAACATCAGTCTCCATCGCTCCCATGAAGTCCTTCATGTAGCTTTCGACAATGGCACGGGAAATAGTGATTTCGTCCATCTTAGATCACCCTCCTTCAGCTGCCGGGGCAGCAGGTT
>CAZLCQ010000023.1:0-4063 GCA_964557995.1 uncultured Dehalococcoidales bacterium | reverse complement strand
GTGGTGGTCAATTATGTTCTGCGGTATTACAAGGGGCCTCGTGCCGTTGTACGCAAAGTTCCAGCAGCCGTACTGGTCAGTTAAGGCTTCGTCGTATTCGTCTCCGAAATCCATTGGCCAGATGCCAACCTTCTTCCATGTACCGGTCGTTGGATCCCACTGCCACTGGGCACCAATGCCGGTCAAGAAGCCAGGGCCGTAGACCAGATCGTGAGTGGTATGCGCCGGCATTGTCCAATCCTTCGCATCATACGTATACGTATAGTTGTAGCTACCAAGGTCATACAGCGAACGCACCTGAGGCTCACTGAGTGCTGGCTTCCCAGCGGCCGTGGTTTCCGGCCTGGGATAGTAGGTAATCAGGCCGGTCGTGGCCACCTGCGCGTTTGCCGGGTCTTCCAGCCACTGAATAATGTCATCAGCGTCAGCGTATGCAGTACCACTAACTGAATTGTATCGCCCCACCGCTTCAATAGCCTGCTCCAGACCCAGAAGAGCATCATAGGTAGCAGCGGTATTGAGTGGGTACTCTCCTGAGGTAGAATTCGTGAACACGGTAAGGAAATCTCCCGTCTTCTCGGTTTGCTCTAATCCCTCCGCCCAGGTATCCAGCATAACTTCATAGGCACAAGGAGGGCCACCGGGGGGAGCTGCGGTAAGGTTACCAGCATCCCAGGGGCTCCTAAGCTGGGCCATTACGTTGATGCCCACCGACATAGCATTCGGCACATAAGATCCGCGCAGCACGTCATAAAGAACACCGGCATCGGCCGAGAATATGGGGATGATCAACTCGGGATCCAAGGCTCCTATCGAGGCCAGCGCGCTCTCCATTTCCAGCGCGCTTCCCGTTGCATCTACCCAGTACGGGTCGTGGACAAGATTCACGTTTAAACCCCGCAGCAATTCCGTGATGACTACCACTTGCTCATAGGCCCATGGCAGGTTGTCAGCGATTACAGTGGCATTCAGCTTATATCCACCTGATACTCCCATTTGCTCTCTCAGCTTCCTTGCAACGGCTCCCAGTATCCTAACAACGGTCTGCCCCGTGAAATACTCATTGTATGGCGTGCCCTTGAGCCAGAATCGATAGCCCGTATAATCGTTCACCACGCTGTGCTGCAGCGTTTCTGCGGCAGCACCACAGTTGATGAAAATCACCCCCCTCTCCATAGCCACATCTCGATAGACCGCAACCGCTTCTGTTCGGAATCCGCCCAGGATGAAATCAACATCGTCTATCGCTGCCGTAAGAGCCGATACGCCAGCGAGACCACTAGGGTCGGTGGTTTCTTCGTGGGTCTCTATGGGAACCAACTCCACAACATAGGACACGCCTTCTATCTCTATCCCGTCATCGCGGTTGATTGCCTCCTGTGCCAGCATGGCACCTGTCCATTGCATCACGCCAGCCGTGGAGTCCAGTTCCCCAATTATCCCGATGTTGATCTTCCCGTCCTCGAAGACGTAGCGTACTGGCTCGAGTTTTACTTCAGTACAGCTTGGTAGCGCCAACCCTATCACCAAAAGACTGGCCATGATCAAGAAGACAATTCGTTTCACTATGTATTAACCTTCTTCTTAGTTTGGGGCTGCTCGAATTTCATCAGAGCTAAGCATCGATGCTAGAAGAAACCAGTCAACAACCAATTCCCTCCAGCAACTTAATCTGGAGACACCCTATCACGGAACTATCTCTTTTCTCAGTCTGTCGTCTCCAAATTCTGGCGGTTGCCTGATTCATCAGTCTACGCTGCAAACGCCTCACATTTGGAGTGCTCATTCTGATTCCTGACGCCTAACTTCTGAATTGTAACACGTAAATGCTAAAATCCCGTTAAGATCTGCAGATAGGCGCCAATTTTGCAGCGGGCTGGGAATCAGAGCGTTAGATGCGAAGAACCTATCTAGACCACGCCGCCACCACGCCAACTCGTCCTGACGTAGTACAGACCATGCTGCCCTACAGAAAGAAGGTGATGGACCAGTTCAAGGATTCCTGCAATGTCGGGAAATAGAGAACCTGGATGGTGTGGGACATGTGGGCAATCCAGTGTGCGGTGATATTGTGGAGCTTCACATCAAAACCAAGGATGGCATGATCATTAGAGAGCACATGGAATCGAAACACAGGCTCAGTGTTTAAGCTTCCAGCTTCGTTTCCTTGTTATTTCACCAACTCTATTAGTTATGTCAAGTTCCGGACAGGTCATCAACTATTGACTTTTTCCTGTACATGAACTATCATTCATATAAAAGGAGATTCATATAACAATGTCTGAAGGCGAGGCGAGGTTTATGAGGTGTATTGGGGAGCCAACAAGGCTCCAGATACTCAAGCTGTTGGCCAAAGGGGAGAGGTGCGTTGGTGAACTTGTCAGCGCTCTAGATAAGGAACAATCTCTGATTTCGCATCACCTGAGAGCTCTTAGGGACTGTAATATTGTGAAAGAGAGGCAGGAAGCCCAGAAGGTTTACTATGAGCTCACAGATGTTAGGCTAGCCAAGTTAATCATTGATTGCGGGGCTCTAGTTAAAGAGCTTTCGCCATGCAAATGTCAGGAGGTGAATTATGAAAGAGAAGGAAATTAAGGAAGTGGTGAAAGGTAGATACGCCCGGATAGCTAAGCAGGATCAAGAGAGCTGCTGCCCAAGTTGTTCGGGCGCGGCCAGTTCCGTTTTGCGAACCAAGGGTGTTGGATACTCGACAGAGGATTTGGGGCATATTCCAGAAGCGGCGGTCATGGGGTTGGGGTGTGGTAACCCCACCGCCATAGCAGACCTCAAAGCGGGTGAGGTCGTCCTGGATCTAGGATCGGGAGCCGGTGTAGATGTGTTCCTGGCAGCTAATAAGGTCGGCCCGACAGGCCTGGTTATCGGAGTCGATATGACAGAGGAGATGGTAGACAGAGCGAAAACGATTGCCGCCGATTACGGTTATACCCATGTGGAATTTCGCCTGGGAGAGATCGAGAGGCTACCGGTGGAGGATAAATCTGTAGATGCCATCATCAGCAACTGCGTTATCAATCTCTCGTCGGACAAAGCCAAAGTCTTCGCTGAAGCGTATCGAGTGTTGAAGCCTGGCGGAAGGATCACAGTCTCTGATATTGTCTCAGAGGGAGTAATACCGGATGAGATAAAGAATGACCCTAACGCCTGGGCGGGCTGCATCGCCGGGGCCTTAGAGCAACAGGAATACCTGGAAAAGATCAAGAAAGCCGGCTTCGCGGATATTCAGATACTGTCGAGCCGGGAGTTCTATATAGAGAATAAGGCAAATCAAACGCAAGAGAAGCTTCTCAGCATCACGGTGAAGGCGTATAAGTGAGAAATCCTGTCGGAATATAAGCAATCACGGCCTCAGTCTGCGATTGAAGCACTCGCCCAGATATGCCTTTGCGGAGGTTACGAGGGGGATGTAGGGGCGACAGCGTTTCCGGCCTGAATTCACTCGCTTCGGCAACGACCGCGGTCCCGGTGAGAGAAGCCGTCACCCTAATCTCTCCGACTCTGAGCCATTGCTTCTGGCGGACATGGTCAGTAGTCAACCAGAACGTGTATAATACCAGCTATTGATAAATGTCTAAGCTGATTGCCGTCTGTAAGAGTAGAGGAAAGGGTACCCGAAAGAAAGCTGTAGCCCAAGGTATCCTCAAAGAGGGCTACGGGCTTATTGGGGATGCCCACGCCGACTGCTGCACCCATAGGCAGGTGAGTCTGCTGGCGATGGAGAGTATCGACAGGATGAGAAAGCTGGGCTTCCAGGTGGGTCCTGGCGATTTCGCTGAAAACCTCACCACCGAGGGACCCGAACTCCTTTCCTTACCCATAGGCACAATAATCTCCATCGGAAAAGAGGTCCTCCTCGAGGTCAGCCAGATTGGCAAGGAGTGCCATGCCGGTTGCGCGATCTACCAGGAGATAGGGAAATGCATTATGCCCAGGGAGGGGATATTTGCCAGAGTAATCCAAGGCGGCTGTGTTAGGGCTGGAGATGATGCAAGGATACAGAAGAATGGATAATGACACAGAGAAGTGCCTTAGGGTGAGATTAGCA